>JAOPZQ010000515.1 GCA_025964075.1 Solirubrobacterales bacterium
GGCGACGAGCTCCTCGACCTCCGCCGAGCGCACGACCTGGACGTAGGCGAGGCCGATGCGGACGCTGGGGTGAGCGGCGCCGTTGGCCGGAGCGGCGCCGTTCGCGGGAGCGGCGCCGTTGGCGGGAGCGGCGCCGTTCGCGGCCTCCACGTCGCACAGCACCCCGCTCGCGTTGATCTCGGGCGGCAGGACCTCGATCCCCCGCCGCTGCGCCTCGTGGGCGAGCGCGTCCGGGGGGTAGAAGCCCATCGGCTGCTCGTTGAGCAGCGAACACAGGAACTCGGCCGGAAAGTGCACCCGCAGCCAGGTCGACTGGTAGGCGAGCAGGCCGAACGCCGCGCCGTGGGCCTTGGGGAACCCGAAGCCCGAGAACCCCTCGACCTTCTTCCACACGAGCTCCGCGGTCTCGGCGTCGACCCCGTGCTTCGCCTTCGCGCCCTCGACGAAGCCCCGGTGATGGGACTCGATCGCCTCCGTCGAGCGCTTGCGGCTCATCGCCCGCCTCACCCCCTCCGCCTGCCCCGGCGAGAAGCCGGCGAACGCCTGCGCGACCTCGATCACCTGGTCCTGGAAGATGATCGTGCCGAGCGTCTCGCCGAGCACCGGCTCGAGCGACGGGTGCTCGTAGGGGACCTGGAAGTCGGGCTCGGCCCGCAGCCGCTGCAACCGCTGGATGTAGGGATTGACCGCGCCGCCCTGGATCGGGCCGGGCCGCACGATCGCCACCTGGATCGTCAGGTCGTCGAGCGTGCGGGGCCGCGTGCGCATCAGCGACTGGATCTGCGCGCGGCTCTCAATCTGGAAGACGCCGACCGTCTCGCCCTTCTGGATCGTGTCGTAGGTGGCGTCGTCGTCGTAGGGGATGCGCGAGAGGTCGATCCGCTCCCCCCGCGTCCGCGCGATCATCTCGACCGCCCGCTCGACCGCCGAGAGCATCCCCAGCCCCAGCAGGTCGATCTTGAGAAAGCGCGCGTCCGAGCACGAGTCCTTGTCCCATTGGGCGATCTGCCGGCCCTCCATCGCCGCCGGCACGACCGGGCAGCAGTCGAGCAGCGGCCGGGTCGAGACGATCATCCCCCCCGAGTGCTGGGAGAGATGGCGCGGCAATCCGTAGGCCTCGGCGCCCAGCCGCGCCAGCCACCCCCAGCGGCCCTGGCGCGAGCGCCCGTCCCCCAGCGCCAGCTCGATGTCGCGATCCACCTCGTGCCCCCACATCTCCGAGCCGCGGGCCACGCGCTCGATCTCCCCCGCCGGCAGCCCCAGCGCCTTGCCGATCTCCCGGATCGCCCCCCGTGCCTTGTAGGTCGGGAAGGCGGCGACCAGCGCCGAATTCTCGCGCCCGTACCGCTCGTGCACGCGCGGGATCAGGACCTCGCGGATGTCCCGCGGGAAGTCGAGGTCGATGTCGGGCAGCGCCGAGAGCTCCTCGTTGAGGAAGCGCCCGAGCAGCAGCTTGTTGGCGATGGGGTCGACGTGCGAGAGCCCGGTGAGGTAGCAGACGATCGAGGACACCGAGGACCCTCGCCCCCGCCCCGGTGGCAGCAGCGCCCGAGCCGAGTCCGGCCCGCGGACCTCGACCGCGACCTCGCGCGCCAGCTCGAGCATGTCCCGATGCAGCAGGAAGAACCCCGCGAGACCGAGCACGGAGATCACCCGCAGCTCCTCCTCGACCCGGGCGGCCGCCTCCTCGTGGAGGGGCGAGCCCCGTGGGTAGCGCTCGGCCAGGCGCGCGCGGCAGATCCCCGCGAGCTGGTCGTCCATCCCCGGGTCCTCGGCCCCCGGGTAGCGGTAGCCCAGGTCCTGCGTCAAGTCGAAGCGCAGGCGCTCGGCCAGCCGCGCGGTCTCCGTCACCGCCTCCGGATGGTCCTCGAAGCGCGCGGCCATCGCCTGCGGCGTCGCCATTACGTGGGCGAAGTTCCCACGCCGCAACGGCTCCGAGGCGTCGAGCGTCATGTGCTCGCGGATCGCCACGAAGACGTCCTGCAGCGGCGCCCGCGAGCGCGCGTGGGTGTGGACGTTCCCCGTCGCCACGCACGGCACGCCGAGGCGCCGCGCCAGCGCCGCGAGCCGCCGGTTGCGCGCACGGTCGCCCTGATGGAACGGGCGCTGGAGCTCGACCCGGAAGCGCTCGGGCCCGAACGCGTCGAGCAGGCGCCCGGCGGTGGCGTCGTCGTGCACGCCGTGGTCGGCGCACCCGCTCAGGCAGACGAGGCCTTCGACGTGCTCCTCGATCGTCTCCAGCGTGACCCAGGGCCGCGTCGGTGGCCCACGACTCTCCTCGCGCGTGTGCTCATGAGCGCGGGTGAGCAGCCGGCACAGGCTGGACCAGCCCCGCGCGTTCTCGACCAGCAGCGTGAGATGGCGTCCATCCTCGAGGTCGACCTCCGCCCCGTGGATCGCCCGCAGGCCCATGTGCTTCGCCGCCTGCGCGAACTCCATCGACCCGCAGACCGCGTTGTGGTCGGTGAGCGCGAGGGTGTCGTACCCGCGCTCGCGCGCGGTCGCCACCAGCTCCTCGGGCGTCGAGGCGCCGTCGAGGAACGAGAAGGCCGAGTGGCAGTGGAGCTCGACGTAGGGCACGAACACATGTTCGCATCCGGGCCAGACGGGAAAACATCCCGTCCAAGTGCCGCGGGGTTGCGATCCTTAGTTCCATGTCGATCGAGACCGAGGACGAGCTCCGCGCGCTGCAGGCCGCCGGCCGCGTGGTCGC
>JAOPZQ010000580.1 GCA_025964075.1 Solirubrobacterales bacterium
GACCACCTCGACCGGCACGCCCGAGAGCCACGGCTCCCGCGCCGCGCCGGGACGCGCCCACACGCGGGTGACCCGCCGCGGACCCCGCAGGGCCTCACGGACCGGGTTACGGCCGTAGACGATCACCGAACCGGAAGGAGCTCCGGGCCTGCGGACCCGTCCCGGACCTCCCAGCCCAGGGTCCGCAGCTCGTCGCGCAGCCGGTCGGCGGCGGCGAAGTCCCGCGCCCCCCGGGCGGCCTCGCGCTCGTCGAGGAGCGCGCGCGCCTGCTCGTCGGGCGCCGGCCCCGCCTCGGCGTCGAGGAGGTTCGCCAGGCCGAGCACGTCGAGCATCTCCCGCAGGTCGTCCGCTCCGGTCGGCTCGGTGCGGCTGTTGGCGGCGCGGACCCACTCGAAGATCGCCGCGAGTCCCTGCTCGGTGTGGAAGTCGTCGGCCAGCGCGGCGAAGAAGCGCTCGCGCAGCGGCGCCAGCTCGGCGGGACTCGGGCCCGGGACCAGCCGGCGCCCCGCCTCGCGAATGCGCGCGACGCTCCGGCGTGCGCTGTCGAGCTCCTCGTCGCCGAACGCGATCGGACCGCGGTAGTGGGCGGAGGACAGGTAGAGGAGGAGCGCGTCGCGCCCGTAGACCTCGAGCGCGCGGTGCAGGGCGAAGATGTTGCCGACCGACTTGGACATCTTCTCCCGGTCGAGCTGGACCATGCCGTTGTGCATCCAGATCCGGGCGAGCGGCTCCCCGCGGGCCGCGACCGTCTGCGCGAGCTCGTTCTCGTGGTGCGGGAAGATCAGGTCGTTGCCCCCGCCGTGGACCTCGAAGTCGAGGCCGAGCAGGGTCTCGGCCATCGCCGAGCACTCGATGTGCCAGCCCGGCCGCCCGCGGCCCCACGGGGCGTCCCACGCGGTGTCCTCGCCCTCCTTTTCCCCCTTCCACAGGGCGAAGTCGAGCGGATCGCGCTTGCGCGAGGCGCCCTCGACGTCCTCGCCCTGGTCCATGGCGTCCGGATTCCGGTGGGAGAGCTCGCCATAAGACGGGTACGAACGAACACCGAAGTAAACGTCCCCGTCCACCGCGTACGCATGCCCACGCTCGATCAACGCCCCGATGAGCTCGATGATCTCGGCGATGGTGTCCGTGGCCTTGGGTTCGAAGTCGGGCCGTCCGAGGCCGAGCGCGTCGGTGTCCTCGACGTAGAGCGCCGTCATCTGCGCCGCCATCTCGCCGCTCGGGATATCCTGCGCCCTGGCGGCCTCGTAGATCTTGTCGTTGACGTCCGTCACATTCGCGACAAACGTCGTGTGGTAACCCTCATGGAGGAGGAAGCGCTTGAGAAGCGAGAAGACCACGAAAGGTCGGGCGTTGCCCACATGGATCCGGTCGTAGACGGTCGGCCCGCACGCGTAGATCGCGACCTTCCCGGGCTCGCGGGGCTCGAGCGGCACGGGCCGGCCCGTCCGCGTGTCGTGGAGCATGATCGTCCGCACGTTGCGGGAACGCTAGCGATCGCCGACCGGACGGCCGGTTAGGGTGACCGCGGTGTCCGAGTCCCACCCCCAACTCGCCACCATCGAAGCCGCGTTCCGCTCGCTCCCCGACCGCTATCTCGGCGCCGAGCCCGGCTTCGACCGGACGTTCCACGTGCGCTTGCGCGACCTCGGCCACAGCTGGGAGGTGCGGGCGACGGAGCGCACCTGCCGCGTCCGGAAGGGGCTGAGCGGCCACGCACCGGATGTGACGATCGTCACCGACGCCGACACGTGGCAGCAATTGCGCGAGGGCCAGCTGCTCGGCGTCCAGGCCTACCGCGAGCGGCGCTTGGCGGTCCGCGGCAACCTCGATTGCGCGATCGAGTTCGAGGGCCTCTTCCGCCTGCCCAACGGCCGCCCGCCGCTGCAGCGCGTCCACGACGTCAGGGTCGGACGGGACCGGATCTCGGTCCTCAGCATGGGCTCGGGGCCCCCGGTCCTCCTCATGCACGGCCTCGGCGCCACGCGCGCCTCGTTCTTCGAGACGGCCGCGGCGCTCTCGTCCCGCTACACGGTGCACGCCCTCGACCTGCCGGGCTTCGGCTCCTCGAGCAAGCCCGTGGGCGGCGCGTACGACGCGAAGTGGTTCGCCGAGCGCGTCCGGGGCGCGATGGACGAGCTCAGCGTCGATCGCGCGCACCTGGTCGGGAACTCGATGGGCGGCCGCGTGGCGATCGAGATCGGCTTGCGCTGGCCCGAGCGGGTCGGCGGCCTTGGCCTGCTGGCGCCGGGCGTCGCGTTCGTCAAGCGCGGGTTCCATCCGATCGTGCGCCTGCTGCGGCCCGAATTCGGCTTCCTTCCCCACCGCTTCAGCCGCGACATGATCGAAGCCCAGTTCTGGGCTCTGTTCGCCGACCGCGACCGAGTGGATCCGAGCGTCGCCGACGTCGTCGTCGGCGAGTTCCAGCGCATCTACGGCTCGGCCGGGGCCCGCCACGCCTTCCTCGCCTCGGCGCGCAACATCTACCTCGAGCGGCCGTTCGGGGACGGCGGCTTCTACCCGCGCCTCGCGACTCTGCGCCCGCCGGCGCTGTTCGTGTGGGGCACCCACGACACGCTGATCCCCGCGGCGTTCGGCCGCCACGTTCGCGAGTGGCTTCCGAGCGCCGAGCAGATCGTGCTCGGCGACTGCGGCCACGTCCCCCAGGTCGAGCGGCCCGAGCAGACCAACGGCATGCTGATGCGGTTCTTCGCGCGCGTCGACGCACTCGGCGGGGCGACGGCGCTGCCGGCGGCCGGGGCGCGCGCCGCCTAGACTCGTGCCGATGAGCGCTACCGCGGCAGAGCGGGCAGGCCGCAACGGTCACGATCCGTCCGCGCGGCTGTCGATCCCGGGGGCGGCGACCGCCTCCGCGGCCGGAGGTCTGGCGGCGCGGGCGATACGCGGACTCGCCGGCCAGATCGCGAGCCGCATCCCTCCCGCCGACCTCGACGAGCGCGACCCGGACTTCATCCGCGAGCGCCTCCCCCAGCTCTGGCTCCTGGCGTCGCTGTGGTTCCGGGGCGAGGTGCGCGGCCTCGGCAACATCCCCGACGAGGGGCCGGTACTCCTCGTCGGCAATCACTCCGGCGGGAACATGACGCCGGACACGACCGTCTTCACGCTCGCGTTCAACAGCTACTTCGGCGTCGAGCGGGCCTTCTACCAGCTCGCCCACAACCTCGTGCTGTCGATGCCCGGCCTGTCGATGCTGCGCAAGTTCGGCACGGTCGCGGCCTCGCCCGAGAACGCCGAGAAGGCCCTGAGCGCCGGCGCCGCGCTGCTCGTCTACCCGGGTGGCGACTACGAGGTCCACCGGCCGAGCTGGCACCGGAACCGGGTCGACTTCGACGGACGCAAGGGCTTCATCCGCCTGGCCCTCGCGCAGGACGTCCCGATCGTGCCGGTGGTGTCTATCGGCGGCCAGGAGACCGCGCTGTTCCTCTCCCGCGGGGAGGGCCTGGCCCGCGCGCTGCGCCTCGACAAGCTGTTCCGCCTCAAGGTGCTCCCGATCTCGCTGGCCCTCCCCTGGGGCCTCAACTTCGGCGACATGCTCGGCCACGTCCCGCTGCCGGCCAAGGTGACCGTCGAGGCGCTGGCGCCGATCCACCTGCGCGAGGAGTTCGGCCCCGACCCCGACGTCGCCGAGGTCTACGAGCACATCCTGCGCCTGATGCAGGACACGCTCGAAGCGCTCGCCGCCGAGCGGCGCTTCCCGGTGCTCGGATGAGGGTCGCCGAGCACATCGACATCGGCGCGCCGTGCGAGACCGTGTGGGCGGTTATCGCCGACCCGGCCCGCTACCTCGAGTTCATGTCCGGCGTCACGCGCTGGGAGGTCGTCTCCGACGCGCCGAACGGCCTCGGCGCCCGCTACCGGATGCTGCTCCTCGTCGGCGCCGCGGAGATCGGCGGCCTGATCGAGGTGGTCGAGTGGAGCGAGCCCGGAGACATGGCCTGGACCTCGGTCACGGGCGTCGACCAGCGCGGGCGCTGGCGGCTGCGTGCCCGGCCCGACGGGCGCACGCGCGTCGAGCTGCGACTCGCCTACGGCGTCGCCGGATCCGGCCTGTTCGGCTGGATCGCCGAGCACATCGCGGCGCGCCCGGTGAGCGATCATCTGCGCCGCTCGCTGCGCCAGCTGAAGCGCCTGGTCGAGCACGAGCAGCTCCGCGCCCAAGCGGCGGCGCGTCGCGAGACGCGCGCGGCCTAAGCTCACGGCATGCTCGGGCTTCCGGACGGCGTCACCGCGTGCCTGTTCGATCTCGACGGCGTGCTGACGAAGACGGCGAAGGTCCACGCGAGGGCGTGGAAGCAGATGTTCGACGAGTTCCTGAAGTCCTGGGCGCAGGGCCACGGAACGGAGTTCGTCCCCTTCGACGAGCACGACGACTACGACGCCTACGTCGACGGCAAGCCGCGCGAGGACGGCGTCCGCGACTTCCTCGCCTCGCGCGGGATCGAGCTGCCCGAGGGCTCGCCAGACGACCCGCCCGAGGCCGAGACGATCTACGGCCTCGGCACCCGCAAGAACAACCTCGTCACCGAGGTGATCCGCCGCGACGGCGTCGAGGCCTACGAGGGCTCCGTCCGCTACCTGAAGGCGGCCCGCGACGCCGGGCTGCGCCGCGCGGTCGTCTCCTCCTCGCACAACTGCCGGGAGGTGCTCGAGGCCGCCGGCATCGCGGACCTCCTCGAGGCGCGGATCGACGGGAACGTGGCCGCCGAGCGCCACCTGAAGGGCAAGCCGCGCCCCGACACGTTCCTCGCAGGCGCCGAGGCGCTCGGCGTCGCGCCGGCGCAAGCGGCCGTGTACGAGGACGCGCTCGCGGGCGTCGAGGCCGGGCGGGCGGGTCACTTCGGGTTCGTCGTCGGCGTCGATCGAGTCGGTCAGCGCGACGCGCTGAAGGAGCACGGCGCGGACATCGTCGTCGAGGACCTCGCCGAGCTGCTGTGATCACCCACCCGGCATTCACCATCGAGCCGTGGGCGGTCAGCGAGGACGAGCTTCACCTCGACGTGCTGGCCCAGAGCGAATCGGTCCTCGCCCTCTCGAACGGCCACATCGGGCTGCGGGCCAATCTCGACGAGGGAGAGCCCTTCGGCCTTCCCGGCACCTACCTCAACGCGTTCTACGAGGTCCGGCCCCTCCCCTACGCGGAGGCGGGCTACGGCTACCCCGAGGACGGGCAGACCATCGTCAACGTCACGAACGGCAAGGTCATCCGGCTGCTCGTGGACGACGAGCCGTTCGACGTGCGCTACGGCGACCTGCTCTCCCACCGGCGCCGGCTCGATCTGCGCGCGGGCGTCCTGCGCCGCGTGGTGCGCTGGCGCTCGCCGGCGGGGCGCGAGATCGAGATCCGCTCGACGCGGCTCGTCTCCTTCGTGCACCGCTCCGTGGCGGCCGTGTACTACGAGGTCATCCCGCGCGACGGCATGACGCGGATCGTCGTCCAGTCCGAGCTCGTCGCGAACGAGCCGACGCCGCCGCAGAGCCACGATCCCCGCGCCGCCGCCGCCCTCGCCTCGCCGCTCGCCGCGGAGCAGCACTCGACGCACGGACTGCGTGCCGTGCTCGTGCACCGGACCGAGCGCAGCGGACTGCGGATGGCGGCGGGGATGGATCACATCGTCGAGGGGCCGGACGGCACCGTGACGGCGATCGAGAGCCATCACGACCTGGCGCGGCTCACCGTGTCGGCGGAGCTGCGCGACGGCGAGGAGCTGCATCTCACCAAGTTCCTGGCCTACGGCTGGTCGAGCCGGCGCTCGATCCCCTCGCTCCGCGACCAGGTGGACGCCGCCCTGGCATCCGCGCGGCGGACCGGCTGGAAGGGCCTCGTGGACGGCCAGCGGTCCTATCTCGACGAGTACTGGGAGGGCGCCGACGTCGAGCTCGACGGCGATGTCGAGCTCCAGCAGGCCGTGCGCTTCGCGCTGTTCCACACCCTTCAGTCGGCCGCGCGCGCGGAGCGCCGGGCGATCCCGGCCAAGGGCCTCACCGGCCCCGGCTACGACGGACACTGCTTCTGGGACACCGAGGCGTTCGTCCTCCCCGTGCTGAGCTACACCGTTCCCGAGGCCGCCGGCGACGCCCTGCGCTGGCGTCAGTCGACGATCGGCCTCGCGATCGAGCGGGCGAGCCAGCTCGGCCTGAAGGGCGCCGCGTTCCCCTGG
Source organism: Solirubrobacterales bacterium (assembly GCA_025964075.1). GTDB lineage: Bacteria > Actinomycetota > Thermoleophilia > Solirubrobacterales > Solirubrobacteraceae > JAOPZQ01. The sequence goes on from JAOPZQ010000580.1 coordinate 6,180, forward strand.
CGCACGATCCGCGGCCACGAGTGCTCGGCGTACTGGCCGGCCGGAACCGCGGCGTTCCACGTCGGGGCGGACATCGCGGACGCGGTCGTCCGCTACCTGAACGTCACCGGCGACGTGGCGTTCGAGCGCGAGTGCGCGCTCGAGCTGCTCGTGCAGACCGCCCGGCTGTGGCGCTCGCTCGGCCACCACGACGCGAAGGGCGCGTTCCACATCGACGGCGTGACGGGACCGGACGAGTACTCGGCCGTCGCCGACGACAACGTCTACACGAACCTGATGGCCCAGCGGAACCTCCTCGCGGCCGCCGATGCGGCCGCCCGCCACCCGAAGACGGCCCGCGACCTCGGCGTCGACGACGAGCAGATCGCCGAGTGGCGCGACGCCGCGGCGGCGATGCACGTGCCCTACGACGAGGAGCTGGGAGTCCATCCGCAGGCCCAGCGCTTCACCCGCCATGCGGTGTGGGACTTCGCGGCGACGAAGCCGGAGCAGTACCCCCTCCTGCTGCACTTCCCCTACTTCGACCTCTACCGCAAGCAGGTGGTGAAGCAGGCGGACCTCGTCCTCGCCCTGGTCACCCGCGGCGACGCGTTCACGGCCGAGGAGAAGGCGCGCGACTTCGCCTACTACGAAAGGCTCACAGTTCGAGACTCCTCGCTCTCGGCGTGCACCCAGGCGGTCGTCGCTGCGGAGGTCGGCCATCTCGAGCTCGCCTACGACTACTTCGGCGAGTGCTCGCTGATGGACCTGGGCGATCTCGAGCACAACACGCGCGACGGGCTCCACATGGCCTCGCTGGCCGGCTCGTGGGTGGCCGCGGTGGCCGGGTTCGGCGGGGTACGGGACCACGACGGGCGGCTCACGTTCGCGCCGCGCCTCCCACCGGCGATCGAGCGCCTGGCGTTCCGCCTCCGCTTCCGCGGCCGCCGACTGCAGGTCGAGGTCGTGCCCGGCGAGGCCCGCTACCGCCTGCTGGCCGGCGAGCCGCTCGAGATTCACCACGACGGCGAAGCCCTGGAGCTGACCGTGGACGCGACGCTGGCGCGGTCGTGGACGGCGCCGGACCCGGGGCCCGAGCCCGAGCAGCCGCCGGGCCGCGCCCCGGCGCGGC
>JAOPZQ010000605.1 GCA_025964075.1 Solirubrobacterales bacterium
TGCCGACCGATGTCGCCGCCGCCCTGCCGCTCGCCGGGCTGACGGCGCTCCGGCTATTGCGCGCGGCGGGCGGCGTGGCCGGGCGGCGGGTGCTCCTCACCGGCGCGTCCGGCGGCGTCGGCCACTACTTCGTCGAGCTCGCGGCCAACATCGGCACCAAAGTCACCGCGATCACCTCGACGCCCGCCCGGGGCGAGCGACTGCTCGCGCTCGGCGCCGCGGCCGTCGTGACCGCAGTCGAGGACGCCGAAGGTCCCTTCGACGTCGCGATCGAGTCGGTCGGCGGCGAGACCTTCGGCCGGACGCTGCTGAAGCTCGGCCGCGGCGGCCTCATGCTCTGGTACGGCCAGGCCAGCCTCCAGCCGGCCACCGCCGACTTCTTCGCCCTCCCCCAGGGGCCCATCGACGTGACGATCCGCAGCCTCCTCTACTGGACCGAAGCCGACCGCGACGGCGAGGACCTCGCCACGCTCGTCGACCTGGTCGCCGCCGGCCGCCTGCACCCCGAGATCGGCGAAAGGGCCCCCTGGACCGACAGCCCACGCGTGCTCGCCGCCACGCGCGACCGCCGCGTGCGAGGCAACGCGGTCCTCACCATCCCCCGCGTGGGTTAGATGGTGACGACGACTCCGTCGTGCGCGCGTTCGAACTGTGCTCGATCCTGCTTGGCGAGCATGTCGGGGCTCCGCCCTACAGTGGTTGACGGATGACCGGCTGCTTTGCCGCGCGCGCCTCGTCGAGGCGGCGCACCGGCGTCGTGTAGGGCGCGTGACGGGCGACCTCCGGGTCCTCCTTCGCCTCGCGGAGGATGTCGGCGATCGCGTCGGCGAACGCGTCGAGCGTCTCCTTCGTCTCCGTCTCGGTCGGCTCGACGAGCAGCGCCTCGTCGACGAGCAGCGGGAAGTAGACGGTCGGCGGGTGGTAGCCGAAGTCGAGCAGGCGCTTGGCGAGATCCAGCGTCTTGATGCCCAGCTCACGCTTCATCGGCGCGCCGGAGAGGACGAACTCGTGCATGCACAGGCGGTCGTAGGCGACGGGGAGGTACTCGGCGACGCCGGCCTCGCGGAGACGCGCCAGCAGGTAGTTCGCGTTGAGGACGGCGATCTCGCTCGCCTCCCGCAGGCCCTCGGCGCCGAGCGAGCGGATGTAAGCGTAGGAGCGCACGAAGCACCCGAAGTTCCCCTGCCAGCCGCGCAGGCGGCCGATCGACTTCGGGCGGTCGTGGTCGAAGTCGAAGGTGCCGTCCTCGCCGCGCACGATCACGGGCCGGGGCAGGAAGGGCTCGATCCGGTTCGAGACCGCGATCGGGCCCGAGCCGGGACCGCCGCCGCCGTGGGGCTGGGTGAACGACTTGTGCAGGTTGAAGTGCACGATGTCGAAGCCCATGTCGCCGGGCCGCGAGATGCCCATCACGGCGTTGAGGTTCGCGCCGTCGTAGTAGAGCGTCGCCCCGACGCCGTGGACGATCCGGGCGATCTCCTCGATGTTCGGGTCGAACAGCCCGAGCGTGTTCGGGTTCGTGAGCATCAGACAGGCGACGTCGTCGTCGGCCTTCGCCCGGAGGTCGTCGAGGTCGATGCCGCCGTCCGCGTTCGAAGCGAGCTTGACGAGCTCGTAGCCCGCCATCGTCACGGTCGCGGGGTTCGTGCCGTGACTGGTGTCGGGCGCGAGGACCTTGGTCCGCTGCTCGCCGCGGGCCTCGTGGTAGGCGCGCGTGAGGAGGACGCCGGCGAGCTCGCCGTGGGAACCGGCGCTCGGCTGCAGGGAGACGTGCGGCAGCCCGGCGATCTCGGACAGCGCCCGCTCGAGGTTCCACATCAGCTCGAGCGCGCCCTGGGCCCGCTTAGGGTCCTGCGCCGGGTGCAGACGGGCGTGGCCCGGCAGCGCCGCCACCCGCTCGTGCAGCTTCGGGTTGTGCTTCATCGTGCACGAGCCGAGCGGGTAGAAGCCCGTGTCGAGGTCGAAGTTCCGCTTCGAGAGCCGGTTGTAGTGCCGGTTGATCTCGGGCTCCGAGATCTCCGGGAGCTTCGCCTCGACGGTCCGCCGGAAGCGGGCGGGAAGCAGCTCGTCGAGCGGGCGCTCGGGCACGTCGACCGGCGGCGGGACGAACGCGCGGCGGCCGGCCTTCGACTTCTCGTAGATCGTGGTCGCGCTCTCGCGCTGCTGGGCGGTCTGGCGGACGTCGACGGCGCTCATGCGCCCACCTCGACGACGCCCTCGCGCTCCGCGGCCACGGCGACGCCCAGCGCCTCGGCGAGGCGGTCGATGTCCGCGCGCGAGCGGCGCTCGGTCAGGGCCACGAGCAGCCCGTTCGGGTGCTCGGGGTAGTCGCGGCCGAGCGGGTAGCCGGGGTTGATGCCGAGCTCCGCGCAGCGCTCGATCACGCGCTCGACCGGAGCGTCGAGCGACACGGCGAACTCGCGGACGACCGGCTGCTCGTGGAGGAGCGCGACGCCCTCGACCCGCGCGAGGCGCTCGCGCGCATAGGCCGTGCGCTGGAGCAGGAGCTCGCCGAGCTCGACGAATCCGCGGCGGCCGAGCCAGCTCAGGTAGACGACGCCCGCGAGCGCGTTCAGCGCCTGCGAGGTGCAGATGTTCGACGTGGCCTTCTCGCGGCGGATGTGCTGCTCGCGCGTCTGCAGCGTGAGGACGAACCCGCGGCGGCCGTCCTCGTCGACGGTCTCCCCGGCGATCCGCCCCGGCATCTTGCGCAGGTAGGCCTCGGCGGCGGCGAAGAACCCGAACGACGGGCCGCCGAAGTCGAGCCGGTTCCCGAGCGGCTGACCCTCGCCGACCGCGATGTCGACCCCGCACTCGCCCGGCGGCTTCAGCAGCGCCAGGGGCATCGGGTCGCACGCGCAGATGACGATCGCGCCGTGCTGGCGGGCGACCGCCGCGAGAGCCTCGAGATCCTCGACGGCACCGAGGAAGTTCGGCTGCTGCAGGAACACGGCGCCGACGTCGGAGTCGAGCGCGGCGGCCCACGCCTCGGCGTCGGTGACGCCGGCCGCGAGCGGCACCTCGTCGACCGTCGTCCCGTAGCCGCGCGAGAGGGTCTCGAGCGTCTCGCGCGAGTGCGGATGCAGGCCGCGCGAGACGACGAACCGCGGCCGGCCGTTCGTGAGCTTCGCCAGGTAGCCGGCGGCGCCGACGGCGCTCGGGCCCTCGTAGACGCTCGCGTTCGAGACCGGCAGGCCGGTGAGCTCGGAGATCGCGGTCTGGTACTCGAACATCACCTGCAGCCCGCCCTGGGAGACCTCGGGCTGGTAGGGCGTGTAGGGGGTGAGGAACTCCGAGCGCGTGACGATCGAGTCCACGAGCGCCGGGACGTAGTGGTCGTACATGCCGGCGCCGACGAACGACACCTCGTCCTCGGCGGAGACGTTGCGCGCGGCGAGCGCCCGCAGATGGTCGTAGACCTCGGTCTCCGACAGCCCCGCGGGAAGGTCGAGCGGTCGCCCCAGGCGCACGGCCTCGGGGATGTCGCGAAACAGCTCCTCGACGGAGCGCACGCCGACCGCCGCCAGCATCGCGGCGCGATCGTCGTCGGTGACGGAGGTGTACGTGCTCAAGAAAGCGTCTGCTGGTAGCTCGCGGCGTCCTGGAGGGCCTCGGTCTCGCTCGGATCCGCCAGCCGGACCTTGACCATCCAGCCCTCACCATAGGGATCGTCGTTGATGGTCTCGGGCGCATCCCCCAGGCCACCGTTCACCTCCACCACCTCACCGGAAAGGGGAGCGATGACGTCGGAGACCGCCTTGACCGACTCGACCTCGGCGTAGGGCTCCCCCTGCTTGGTCTGGGTCCCCACCTCGGGGGGCTCGAAGAACACGACCTCGCCGAGGGAATCCTGCGCGTACCAGGTGATGCCGAACGTCGCGACGTCGCCCTCCACCCGCGCCCAGTCGTGCTCGGGGTGGTAGAGGAGGCCGTCGGGGTAGCTCGCGTCCGCCATTTACGCCTAGTCCTTCCGGTAGAGGGGCTTCTTCGCGACGACCGCCGGCCGCACCTTGCCGCGGACGTCGATCTCGAGCTCCGTGCCGGGCTCGGCCTTCTCGGCGGGCACGTAGCCCATGCCGATCCCGACGCCGAGCGACGGGGACATCGTCCCGCTCGTCACCTCGCCGCCGCCGACGACGGCGTTGCCCTGGCGGGGGATCCCGGGGGCGGTGAAGCGGAACGCCGCGAGCCTCTCGGCCGGTCCGGCGGCGCGGGTGGCGCGCACGGCGTCGGAGCCGACGAAGCCCGTCTCCTCTTTGCAGCACCAGCCGAGGCCGGCCTCGACGGGGCCGCGGGACTCCATCAGGTCGTTGCCGTAGAGGTGGTAGCAGACCTCGAGACGCAGGGTGTCGCGCGCACCGAGGCCGACCGGCTTGACTTTGGCGGCGATCAGCGCGTCCCAGACTTCCTCGGCGCACGTCGGGTCGAGGAGCAGCTCGACGCCGTCCTCGCCGGTGTAGCCCGTGCCGCAGACGAGCATCGGGGCGCCGGCGATCGTCCGCTGGCAGCAGTGGAACCGCGGCGGCAGCGGGCCGTCGGCGAGCCGCTCGACGACCGCGCGCGCCCGCGGGCCCTGCACGGCGAGCATCGCGAACTCGGGCGCACGGTCGATCACGTCGACGTCGTAGGCAGCCGCGTGGCGCTGGAACCACGCGAGGTCGCGCTCGTGGTTGGCGGCGTTCGTGACCGTCAGGTACACCTCGTCCGCGAGGCGGTAGGTGAAGAGGTCGTCGAGCACGCCTCCGTCCTCGCGGCAGAGGACGCTGTACTGGGCGCCGCCCTCCGGCAGCCGGCGGACGTCGTTCGAGAGCAGGTGCTGCAGGAGATCGGTGGCCTGCCGCCCGCACGTCTCGATCTCGCCCATGTGCGAGACGTCGAAGACGCCGACGTCGTGACGCACCGAGAGGTGCTCCTGCTTCACTCCCACGTACTGCACGGGCATCTCCCAGCCCGCGAAGGGGACGAGCCGCGCGCCGGCGCCACGATGGCGATCGAATAATGCCGTGCGGCGAAGGGTCTCTGGCGCAGCGGACACGAGGGCCGGACCCTAGCAACCGGAATCGGCACGGATCGGCGGTCAGAACTGGTAGGAATCCGCGCCATGGACTTGGGCTCTCGGGGGCGTTATGCGGCCGTGCTGGCGGTAGCGATGGGTCTCGCCCTGCCCGCGGTGGCGCAGGGACGGCTCGAGGTGACAGTTCTCGCCCGCATTCCGGGCGGCTACCCGGCGAACACGCTCGTCGCCGCCGATGGCACGATCTACGCCGGGACGTTCAAGAGCCTCGGGGCGAGCAGCGACAACGGCCCCTCGAAGGTCTACGCGTACGCGCGCGACGGCCGGCTGCTCCGGACCTACGCGATCACCGGCCAGACGCCGGGCGCCGCGCACGGTGTCCAGGTGGCGGCCACGGACCGCTCAGGCCTGCTCTACCTGCTCGACCAGGAGCCCTCGCGGATCCTCCGGCTCGACCCGAAGACCGGCGCCCAGTCGACGTGGGCGACGTTCGCACACGTGACCGGCGCGCCCGAGCCCGACTTCGCCGCCTGGGGGCCCGACGGCTCCCTCTACGTCACCGACTACGCGCAGGCGCTGATCTGGCGCGTCCCGCCGGGCGGCGGCGCGGCGAAGGTGTGGCTCTCCGATTCGCGCTTCAACGGCTTCATCGTCGGGCCGGCTGGGATCGCGCTGATGCCCGACGGCCACACGCTGATGCTGAGCACGGGCGGCGGCGGGACCAACCCGGCGACCGGCAAGCTCTACACGCTGCCGATCGAGCCCGACGGCCGCCCCGGGCCGCTCCACCAGATCTGGGAGAGCGGCCTCATCGAGGCGCCGGACGGCTTCGCGATCGCCCAGTCGGGCAACGTCTACATGGCGCTCGTCGGGCCGCTCGCCAACGCGGTCGTCGAGATCTCGCCCGCCGGCCGCGAGATCGCCCGCGTCCCCGCGAACCCGTTCGTCAACCAGGAGCTTCCGATGCCCTTCGACGCTCCGGGGAGCGTCACGTTCGCCGGCGATCACGTGATCGTCGCCAACCAATCCTCGATCCTCGGCAACAACGCCCACATGGGCCTGCTCGACATCGCGGTCGGCGAGCCCGGGATGCCGGTGGCGCTGCCGCCCGCGGCGCCGGCGGCTCGCTACGGCCTCCGCGTGA
>JAOPZQ010000629.1 GCA_025964075.1 Solirubrobacterales bacterium
AGAGAACCCATGTTTCGCTGGTACGTCGTCAACACCTATTCAGGCCATGAGAACAAGGTCAAGCAGAACCTTGAGCACCGCGTGGTCTCGCTGAACCAGAAGCGCAACGTCCGCCAGGTCGTCGTGCCCACCGAGTCCGTGTCCGAGATGAAGGACAACCAGAAGGTCACGGTCGAGAAGCGGACGATGCCGGGCTACGTCCTCGTGAACATGGACCTCAACGAGGACTCGTGGGGCCTCGTCAAGAACACCCCCGGCGTGACCGGCTTCGTCGGCGCGTCCAACGAGCCCGTCCCGCTCACCCAGGCCGAGGTCGACCGCCTGCTCCACCGTGAGACCGCCGAGCGCCCGCGGACCCGCGCGCAGTTCTCGATCGGCGAGTCGGTCAAGGTGGTCTCGGGCCCGCTGTCGGACTTCTCGGGCGAGATCTCCGAGATCAACGAGGACGCGGGCCGGCTCAAGGTGCTGGTATCCATCTTCGGCCGGGAGACCCCGGTCGAGGTCGGTTTCGATCAAGTGAAGAAGATCTAGATGGCGAAGAAAGTCCTGACAACGATCAAGCTCCAAGCCGTCGGCGGCCAGGCGAGCCCGGCGCCGCCGGTCGGCCCGGCCCTGGGCCAGCACGGCGTCAACATCATGGAGTTCGTCAAGGCGTTCAACGCCCAGACGGCGAACGACTCCGGCACGGTCATCCCCGTGGAGATCACGGTCTACGAGGACCGCACGTTCACGTTCGTCACGAAGAGCCCGCCGGCGGCGGTGCTCATCAAGCAGGCGATCGGGCTCGACAAGGGCTCGGCCGAGCCGCACCGCGACAAGGTCGGCCGGATCACCCAGGCCCAGCTTCGCGACATCGCGGAGAAGAAGCTCGCCGATCTGAACGCCCACGACGTCGACCAGGCCGCGAAGATCATCGCGGGCACGGCACGTAGCATGGGTGTGGAGGTGGTGGGCTGATGGCCAAGCACGGAAAGACCTATCTGGACGCCAAGCAGCGGATCGACCGCGAGCACGAGTACCAGCCCGCCGAGGCGATCGGGCTCGTCAAGGGTCTGCAGCGGACCAAGTTCGACGAGTCGATCGAGCTCCACGTGCGCACCGGGCTGAACGTCCGTCACGCGGACGAGCAGCTCCGCGGCACGATCGCCTTGCCCCACGGTCTCGGCAAGGAGGTCAAGATCGCCGTCTTCGCCCAGGGCGACAAGGCGCGCGAGGCCGAGGAGGCGGGCGCGGACGTCGTCGGCGCCGAGGACCTGGCGAAGCGGATCCAGGAAGAGGACTTCATGGACTTCGACGTCGCCATCGCGACGCCGGACATGATGCCGATCGTCGGCCGGCTGGGGCGCATCCTCGGCCCCGCCGGCAAGATGCCCAACCCCAAGGTCGGCACGGTGACGATGGACGTCGCCAAGGCGGTCGAGGAGTCCAAGTCGGGCAAGATCGAGTACCGGACCGACCGCACCGCGATCGTCCACCTCGTGATCGGCAAGGCGTCGTTCGAGGAGCGCGCCCTGCTCGAGAACTACGCGGCGGTGGTCGAGGAGCTCGTCCGCGCCAAGCCGGCGGCGGCCAAGGGCCGCTACATCCGGTCGATCACCGTCGCCCCGACGATGGGGCCGGGCGTCAAGATCGATCCCAGCCGTACCCGGGACATCCTCGAGGAGGGGGTCGCGGCCGCGGCGTAAGCCCGGAGACTTCACCGCGCCCTGCCCGAGACCCCCGGCGACTGGTAAGCCCGGGGCAGGCGGAGCTCGAATGCTCGTGGTCCGCGTGGCCGCTTGCTCTCGACGCCCGCCCTCGCGCGGGCGTCATGCATCTTGAGAGGAAGGAAGCACGCGTATGAACAGAGACGAGAAGGCGGCGGTGATCGATCGGATCGCCGGCGAGATCAGGGAAGCCGGCGCGGTCTACGCGGTCGACTACCGCGGGCTGTCGGTGGCGCAGGCCGCCGACCTGCGGTCGCGGCTGCGCGAGGCCGACGCCGTCTTCCGCGTCGTCAAGAACTCGCTCACGGAGCGGGCGGCCGACCAGGCCGGCGCCGAGGCGCTGAAGTCGGTGCTCCAGGGCCCGACCGCGCTGACGTTCGTGCGCGGCGACGCCGCCGTGGCGGCGAAGGCGCTGAGCGACGCCGCGCGGACGACGCAGCTCCTCGAGTTCAAGGGCGGCCTGCTGAACGGCGACGTCCTGACCGCGGACGACGTCCGCTCGATCGCCCGCCTCCCCGCGCGCGAGGTGCTCTACGGGCAGCTCGTGGGCACGGTCGCATCGCCGATCAGCGGCCTCGTGCGCACGCTGAACGCCCTGATCCAGGGCCTCGCCGTGCAGCTCGGCCAGATCGCGGAGCAGGGGTTGGTCAGCGGCGAAGCGCCGGCGGCGCCGGCGGAGCCGGAGGCCGCGGCGGAGCCCGAGGCCGAGGCCGAAACGTCGGAGCCCGAGCCCGAAGCCGCACCCCAGGACGACACCGACACTGAAGAGACACAGGAGGACTAGGAATGGCTGCAGCAACCGACAAG
>JAOPZQ010000663.1 GCA_025964075.1 Solirubrobacterales bacterium
AGCCATGAGCAACAATGTAGACGACGACAACAATGCTGTCAATGACAACTTGATCCGCTAGGGTGCCTGCGGGTGACCGAGCGTCCGTACCACCACGGCAATCTCCGCACGGCGCTGCTCGAGCAGGCGGAGCGGACCGTGCGCGAGCGCGGCGTGCAGGAGCTGTCGCTGCGCGAGCTCGCGCGCGACGTCGGCGTGAGCCACGGCGCGCCGCGGCGCCACTTCCCCGATCGGCAGGCGCTGCTCGACGCGCTCGCCGAAGCCGGCTTCGCGCGGCTCGGCGCCGAGCTGCGGAGCGCGATCGATGGCGCGGGGGAGGACTTCGACGCCCGCATGCAGGCGGTCGCGACGGCCTACGTCCAGTTCGCTACGCGCGACGCGGCGCTGCTGGAGCTGATGTTCGCGGGCAAGCACCGCGACGAGTCCGGCACGCTGCACGCGGCCGCCGAGCGTGCGTTCGGGGTGATGCTCGAGCTGATCGACCAGGGGCAGGTCGAGGGCGCGCTCGAGCATGGCGAGCCGGAGCGCGTGGGCCTCGTCCTCTTCGCGACGATCCAGGGCATCGCGGCGCTGGTCAACGGGGGGATGGTGGAGAGCGAGCAGCGCGACGGGCTCGTTGCCGACGCGATCGCCCATTTCCTGCGCGGCTCGCACGCGGTCGCGCGCTGAACGGCAGCGGCTACACGGCGGGATCGAGGATCTCCGCGTGCTCGCTCTCCGGCGGATAGCCGTAGGCGTAGAGCACGAGATCCTCGTCACCGTGGTTCACGCTCTGGAGCGGCGTGCCCGGCGCAACGTGGATGAGCCCGCCCGGGGGCACGTCGCGGCGTTCCGGGGGGTCGCCCACGTACATCGACAGCGTTCCCGTGAGCACGACGAACGTCTCCTCCTGGAGCGGGTGGCGATGGCGCCGGCCCTTGGCGCCGGGCTCGTAGCGCCAGACGTTGGCGCGGGTGTGCGCGAACGCCGCCCGCTCGCTCAGCTCGGCGACATGGCGTGCGGCCTCGCCCGGCTCGTGCGGGCGGGTGATCCACTCGAAGTCGTCCGGAACGATCGCGCGAAACGCCACGCCGGCACCTTACTCACAGCCCGACGTCGCCGGGCAGGGCGCGATGCTAGGCGGTGCTGGTCGCCGCATCTCGCGAGCATCCTCTCACCACCCCGGAACGGGGGTCGAGCCGCGCTGGCCGCGCCGACTAGCGGCGCATCCGCCCGGGCGCGGCGCTACCTTCCCGCTCCGTGCGGTTCGTGCAGGGGGCCTGGAGGGCCCGGACACCAGGGGATTCCATGCGGAGACGGATGCTCGGCGCGACCTGCGCCGTGATGGTGAGCTTGCTCGTAGGCGCCGCGTCGGCGAACGCGTCGATCTCGATCGCCCAGACGACGCCCGATCCCGTGACCGAGGGCAACAGCGGGACGACCCCGGTCACCTACACGATCACGCGCAACGCCGGGATCCTGTCGGGCCCGGCGTCGGTGCGCGTCCAGACGACCGCGGGAACTGCGACCTCCGGCGCCGACTACCAGCCGCTCGACGGGACGGTCGGCTTCGGGAGCGCCCCGCTCGGCGGCGTCCAGACCGCGACGGTCCACGTCAACGTCGTCGGCGACACGCTGAACGAGACGAACGAGACATTCGCAGTCGGCCTCAGCAACGAGTCGGGCGACGGCGTCGGCACGCGCACCGTGACGACGACGATCGCCAACGACGATCCCCTGCCCGCGTTGAGCGTCACCCACGCGTCGGTGGCCGAGGGCACGGGCGGACCGAACACGATCCTGCACATACCCGTGACCCTGTCGGCGGCGAGCGGGCGGCAGGTCACGGTGCACTACGCCGTGACGGCGGGCACGGCGACCGCCACCCAGGACTTCACGCCGGTCACGGGCACGCTGACGTTCCCGGCCGGCTCGACGAGCCAGACGATCGACGTGCCCGTGGTTCCGGACAGCCTCGACGAAGCGGACGAGACGGTCGTCGCGACGATCGACGCGCCGACGAACGCGACGATCTCCGCCTCGAACGACATCAGCACGATCGTGGACGACGACCCGCCCCCGGCCGTGAGCGTCGCGGACGCGTCCGTGCCGGAGGGGACCGGCGGCCCCAGCACGATCCTCCACATTCCCGTGACGCTGTCCGCGCCGAGCGGCCGCCAGGTCACGGTGCTGTACGCCGTGGCCGCCGGCACGGCGACGGCGAACCAGGACTTCACTCCGGTCAACGGCACGCTCACGTTCGCCCCCGGGGAGACGAGCAAGACGATCGACGTCTCGATCGTCCCGGACGACGTCGACGAGCCGAACAAGACCGTGATCGCGACGATCGGCGCGCCGACCAACGCCACGATCGGCACGTCGACCGCGACGGGGACGATCGTCGACGACGACCACCCGACGATCGCGATCGACACGGTCAGCCGCGCCGAGGGCAACGGCGGGCTGACCGCGTTCGACTTCCCGGTGCGGCTCTCGAACTCCAGCGAGCGGACGATCACGGTCGACTGGACGACCGCGGACCTGCAGCCCCCGCTACCGGGCGGCGCGCAGCCGGCGGTCGCCGGGACGGACTACGACTCCGCGAGCGGCACGGTCACGTTCGCTCCCGGATCGGTCAGCCAGACGGTCACCGTCCAGGTCCACGGCAACACGACGATCGAGCCGACGAAGCGCTTCGCGGTGGTGCTCAGCAACCCGACGATCGCGACGATCGACGCGGCGCACCAGTCCGCGTTCGGCAACATCCTCGACGACGACACGCCGAACCCGCCGGCAGGCGGCGGGACGCCGAATCCACCGCCGACCACCACGCCGCCGACGACCATCCCGCCGACGACCATCCCGCCGACGACGAAGCCTCCGACGACCAAGCCGCCCACGACCAAGCCGCCGACGAAGACCGACCGGCGCCGGCCGACCGTGAAGCTCACCCGCCCCAAGGGCCACCGCGTGAGCGTCCTCAGCGGGACGGCGAGCGACAAGGACAGCGGCATCGCGTACGTGCAGGTCGGGATCGTGTACCTCGACCAGCAGGGCTGCCACTACCTCGCGACGGCGAAGAAGTTCAAGAAGGGCGCGTGCAGCATCAGGCACCCCGTCAGGGCCGTCGGCACCAAGCGCTGGCACCTGAAGCTTCCCACCAGCGTGCGTGGCCCGATGGCGATCTTCGCCCGCGCGGTCGACAAGGCCGGCAATCTGAGCACGGTCCGGCTCATCAAGCTCACCGTCCTCTGAGGTCGAGGACCTCCGGCGCTACTGCCGGTGCTGCTTCATCCCGGAGGAGAACGGCAGGAGCGTCGCGAACCCGCGCCCGATGAGCACGCAGGCCAGGAGGATCATGCCGTAGGCGGGGAGCGGCGGGAGCGCGCCCGAGCCGACGAGCACGGCGATTCCCGCGAGCACCAGCAGCACAGGGCGGACGGGCCACGAGCGCTCCGGCCGTCCCGGCTCCGGGGGCGGTGGCTCCCATCGATCGCGGGTGTCGATGAGCATCAACACGCACTCCGGATGGTACGCCGGGACGGCCGCGGTCGGAAGGCCTACGCGGCTTCTTCGAGGTAGGCGGGCTCGGCCTGGCCCGGCCCCAGCTCGACCTGCTCCTGCTCCGCGTGGGCCATCGCCGGGTTGGGACGCAGGAAGGCGAGCGCCACCACGAGGGCGGCGAGCACCAGGCCCGCGCCGACCGCGAACGCGAGGTGGTAGCCACCGGTCAGCGACGACGCGACCGAGTCGCCGGCGTGGCTGAGGTGCGCGGTCCGCGTCGTCGAGAGCGTCGCCAAGACCGCGAGGCCGAGGGCCCCGCCGACCTGCTGCGTCGTGTTGACGAGGCCGGAGGCGAGCCCGGACTCGCTCGGGCTCACGCCCGACATCGCCGAGGTCATCAGGGAGGGGAACGAGAGCCCGGCGCCGACGCCGAGGAGGAGCATGGGCGGGAGGATGTCGGTCACGTAGCTGGCGCCGACCGGCGCGCGGCGGAAGAGCAGCAGCCCGGCGGCCATCAGCACGAGCCCGGGGACCAGGGTCGCCCGCGCGCCGAAGCGCATGATCAGGCGAGTCGTGAACCCGAGCGAGAGCGTCCCGATCAGCAGCGCGACCGGCAGGAAGGCGAGGCCGACCTCGATCGCGGTGTAGTGGAGCACGCGCTGGAGGAAGAGGGCGCCGAGGAAGAACATGCCGAACATGCCGGCAACCATCAGCGCCTGAATCCCGTTCGCCGCGGACAGCGTCCGCGAGCGGAAGATCCCCAGCGGCATCAGCGGCGTGCGGGCCGTCGCCTCACGGGCGACGAACGAGGCGAGGAGCGCGACGGAGATGGCGCCGAAGACGAGCGTGCGCGTCGAGCCCCAGCCGTAGTCGCTGGCCTTGACGATCGTGTAGACGCCGAGCATCAGGGCGCCGGTGACGAGCATGGCGCCGACGACGTCAGCGCCGCGGCGCAGGCCGATGCCCTCGTCGCGGTCGAGCAGCCGGTTCGCGAGGAACGCCGTTGCCACGCCGATCGGCAGGTTGACGAAGAAGATCCAGTGCCAGTTGATCGCCTGCGTCAGCACGCCGCCGGCGAGCAGGCCGACCGCCGCGCCGGCCGAGGCGACGAACGCGTAGACGCCGATCGCCTTCGCCTGCTCCCGCGGCTGCGGGAACATCGTCACGATCATGCCGAGGATCACGGCGGAGGTCAGCGCGCCGCCGATGCCCTGGAGGAACCGCGCGCCGACCAGGAGCTCCTGGCTCTGGGCGATCCCGCAGAGGAACGACGCCACCGTGAACAGCGTCAGGCCGATCATGAAGATGCGCTTGCGGCCGAGCAGGTCGCCGAGGCGGCCGGCGAGCAGGAGCAGGCCGCCGAACGTGATCAGGTACGCGTTGACGACCCACGCAAGACTCGACTGCGAGAAGCCGAGATCGCTCTGGATCGAGGGCAGCGCCACGTTCACGATCGTCTGGTCGAGGATGATCATCAGGAACCCGGCGCACAGGACGATCAGCGCGATCCAGCGGCTGCGATCGGTCTCGGGGGTCGGGACGGCGGGAACGGCAGAAGCGATCTCGGTCATGTTCAGACCGTAGCAGATCGTCTTGTACGGGATGATCTTGTACGGATCGGTGCGGTTCGAACCGCGCTAGGCGCGGGGAGCCCGCCTCCGCGGCGGCTGCGCGCACACGCACGGCTCCGAGAGCCGGCCGCACACGAGCCGCGTCAGCGCGTCGAGGAACGCCTGGCGCTCTCCCTCGGGAAGCTCGCTCAGCACGTCGTCGCGGATCCCGTTGCCGATCTCCTCCGCCTGGCTGACCATCTTCTCGCCGGCCGCCGTCACCACGACCACCCGGGCTCGCCGGTCGGTCTCGGAGGGCCGGCGCTCGGCGAGCCCCGCCGCCTCGAGCTCGTCGAGCGTGACGACCATCGTGGTCTTGTCGACCCCGACCATCTTGGCGAGCGCGGTCTGCGTGTACTCGCCGGTCCTCGCGGTCGCGAGGACGGCGTGCTCGCGCGGGGAGATGCCCAGTCCCTCGAGCGCCGCGGTGAGCTCGGTGCTCAGCGTGTAGCTGGCCTGCGAGAGCAGCCAGCAAAGGTTCTCGGCGAGCGGCTCCGGCGCGGCGACTGGCACCGCCGGGGACATGGCGGGGTGACCCATGCAATCGATGTTACCAACAGTAGGTCGACGACGGGACGTTCTCGTACGGGACGATCTCAATGGCTCTCCGGCGCCGGAGTACGACGACTGGTGGCTCGGCGGGGGGATGTTCGGCCACCTGTGCCCCGACGAGCGCGCGGTCGTGTGTACGAGCGCTTCTTCACCGGGCGGGAGCTCGGCGGCGGCGAGATCCTCCACGAGGGAGGGTGGTTCGTCGCGGTCGCGAGCTGACGAGTTACCCGAACGCCCCCTCGATCCGGCTGAACGCGATTACGATGGGTCGACGGCGCCCCCGGCGAGGGAACCGAGAGTCCGATGCCCGTCCGCGTGATCTTCCGGTGTCAGTTCTGCGACGCGAAGCCCGATCCGGCGACGCAGCGCAGCCTCGAGGCGCAGATTCGGGAGCTGCTGCACGGCGAGTACCTCGACGCGCTGCCCGGCCGGTGGCTCGTATGGTTCGGCGCCGGCCCGCTCGGCCCGACCCGCTACGCCTGCGCCGAGCACCGGGGCGAGCTCACGGCCTTCGTCCGCGTGCACTACGGCAGCGTCGGCTGGCAGCCCTGGAAGATGCCGCCCTACGCGACGACCCGCCGCACGCGTGACACCGAGAAGGCCGCGCGCCTCCGCGAGCGCTCCTCGACCCCGCGTTGGGGCGGGCGGATGTAGGCGGCGAGTCAGCGCAGCAGCAGCCGGAGGATGGGCTCGGCGCGCCGCGCGTCCGGCCGCTCGCCGGTGACCAGGTCGAGGTACGTGTAGGACTCGATCACGCGGACGATGACGTAGGCGACCTCGTGCGGGTCGACCGGGAGGTCGAGCGCGCCGTGGGCGGCCTCCTGCGCCAGGAGCTCGTGGATCGCCTCGATCAGCCGGGGCTGGAAGTTGGGGTCGCGGCGGGTGAGCAGACGCATCGCGGCCTCGCCCTCCTCGGCGAGCCACCGCTGCATGCCGCCGTTCGTGATCACAGCGTCGAGGAACTCGGTGATGATTCGGACGAGGCGCTCGGCGCCGACCTCGTCGACGCGACGGTCGATCCGGTCGAGCGTCCGCCGCGCCAGCGACCAGATCACCTCGACGAGCAACTGGTCGCGCGAGCCGACCCAGCGGTAGAGCGTGACGCGATTGACCCCGAGCTCCTCGGCGAGCGCGCTCATGTCGAGGCGCTCGGCGGCGAGGAAGCGCCGCCGGGCGAGCCGGAACGCGTCGAGCGCGGCCGGGTGGGTACCCGTGCCGCCCGAGGCGAGCTGTCGCTGAAGCGGTGTCGGGCCGACCGGCGCGCGAGGCACGACCGGGGAGCTTGACAGGGGGTCACGCGGCGGCGCACCGGCGCGAGGCGCGTGCTACATTCGCGCCTCGTGTTGCGGCGGGGAAGAGCAGGGGCTCTGATGGCGGCGTGCGTCGCGCTGGTCGGCGCGGCGCCGGCGACGGCGGCGCTGCACCCGCTCGTCGAGGCCGCGAACTTCTCGAAGACGCTCGAGCGCCAGTCGATCTACCTGACCCCGCAGTACCAGTTGAAGCTCCGGACGGTCGGGCTGCATAACGCGCTCGCCGCGCTCCACATGGGCCTGGCCGACCCCGAGCGTGAGTTCGCCACTGACCTCTGCTCGAACGGCATGGACGGCTGCGCCGGGGACGTGCGCCTGTACGACTGGCAGAGGAACGGCTACGGGATCGTGAAGCCGGTGCTCTTCACCGCCCGCAACGGCGCGACGCTCTCGGGCCACGTCTGGGCGACGCGGGCCGGTTCGGCGGCGCCGCGGCCCGGCGTCGTCATCACCAACGGCTCGGTGCAGGCCGACGAGCAGATGTACTGGTTTGCCGCGCAGGCACTGGCCAAGGCCGGCTACGTGGTCCTCACCTTCGATCCCCAGGGCCAGGGTCTCTCCGACACCTTCGGCACCGGCCGCGACCTGCTCGAGGGCACGCCGGCGCAGACCGACGGGCGGCCGTTCTACGACGGCACCGAGGACGCGCTCAACTTCTTCTTCTCGACGAGGGCTCACCCGTACGATCCGGTCAAGTCGTGCTCCTCGGGAACGAGTCACGCGGACAAGCAGAACCGGCGCGCGGCCAAGGGCCTCGATGCGCCCTACAACCCGTTCTGGAGCCTCCTCGACCCGTCGCGGGTGGGGATCGCCGGGCATTCCTACGGCGCCGCGGGCGTCTCCTACATCGGGCAGTGGGATTCCCGGGTGAAGGCGATCGTCGCCTGGGACAACCTCGGCCCACCCGACCCGAACAAGGGGCTCGGCGAGCGGCCGTGCCCGGCGGACCCGACCGCGCGCACGGCGGCGGCGACCACGAAGCCGGCGCTCGGCATGTCCGCCGACTACGGCCTGCCGCCGACGCCGAACCTGACGACGCCGAAGCCGCTCGCGAAGTCGACCGCGTCGCTCGCCTACACGAAGGCCGGGGTCGACACGGGCGAGATCGTCATCCGCGGCGGCTCGCACCTGGACTTCAGCTTCATCCCGAACCCCGCGTTCGGCGCCAGCCTCCGCGGCGCGGACGAGATCGCCTGGTACACGACCGCGTGGTTCGACAAGTACGTCAAGGGCGACCCGACCGCCGACGCGCGGCTGCTCACCAACCGCTGGCGCCACGACGGCGAGGAGGCGGCCGTCGATCCCAAGGGCGACGGCAACATGTTCTCGTTCTACTACCGCTCCCGGCTCGACGTGCACCTTGCCGGCGGCGGGCGGTTCGCCTGCGAGGATCTGCGCCCCGGCTGCCCCGGCCTCACCGACGCCGACGGCGTGCCGGGCGTCTACTCCTACGTCGCGCTCGCCCGCTCGCCGGATCACGACACTACGTCAGCTCGAGCTGCAGCTGTCCGGCCTCGAGGTCGAGCAGACGCGCCTTGCTGTCGAGGCCGCCGCCGTAGCCCGTGAGGCTGCCGTCTGCGCCGATCACGCGATGACACGGGATGACGATCGCGAAGGGGTTCCTGCCGATCGCGGCGGCGACCTTGCGCACGTCCTCTCGGGTATGGCCGATCGCGGCGGTGATCTCGCCGTAGCTGACGGTCTCGCCGTAGGGGATCTCGGCGAGCGCCGCGCAGACGGCCCGCTGGAAGTCGTTCGCGGGCATCGCCAGCGGGAGGTCGAAGCGCTCCCGCTCGCCGGCGAAGTACTCGTCGAGCTGTGCCGCCGCGGCGTCGAGCTCGGCGCTCGGCGGACCGGCGCTCGGCCGTGCGCCGAAGGAGATCGCGGTCAGTCGCCGGTCGCGCGCGAACGCGGTCAGCGGCCCGACGGGGCTTGGGGTCGTACGAGACGAGGTGCGCATACAGGTGAAACGCGCGGAGTGCGCGAGGCGTGAGGTGGAGTAGCCGCCGCCGTGGCGAGAGCCCCGCCTAGTCGCGGGGCTCTCGCCGTTGGCAGGGGCCTGGACCGGGTTGAGCTCGTGCCTCCTCGCCTCATGTAACCGCGTCGCGCGCCGGGCGCGGGAGCCGCGAGCGGGTTTGCACGGGATGCATGGTTCGTCCGTGGCGGGGACGGGCATCTCGGGCGCGTGAACGCCATCGACGAGCAGGTCATCCTGATCACCGGCGCGACGGACGGCCTCGGCCGGGGGCTCGCCGGCGAGCTCGCGGCCGCCGGCGCGACCGTGCTCGTGCACGGCCGCAGCGCCGAGCGCGGCGAGGCCGTGGTCGCGGAGCTCGGCGACCGAGCGCGCTTCTACCGCGCCGATCTCGCCTCCTTGGACGAGGTCCGCGGCCTTGCCGACGAGCTGCTCGCGCAGGAGCCGCGGATCGACGTCCTGGTCAACAACGCCGGCATCGGGACGACGCTCCCCGGCGACGGGGAGCGCGTCGAGAGCCGCGACGGTCACGAGCTGCGCTTCGCGGTCAACTACCTCGCGGGTTACGCCCTCACGCGCCTGCTCCTGCCGCGCCTGCTCGAGTCCGCGCCGGCGCGCATCGTCAACGTGAGCTCGGCGGGACAGGCGCCGATGGACTTCGACGACGTGATGCTCGAGCGCCGCTACAGCGGCGTCCAGGCCTATTGCCAGAGCAAGCTCGCGCAGATCATGTTCACGCTCGACCTCGCCGAGGAGCTGGGCGACCGCGGCGTCACCGCCACGGCCCTGCACCCGGCGACGTACATGCCGACGAAGATGGTCCTGCACGCCCGCGGCTCAGCGGTGAGCACCCTCGAGGAGGGCGTCGAGGCGACGCGGCGCCTGGTCGCCGACCCCGCCCTCGACGGCGTCACGGGTGCCTACTTCAACGGGACTCGCGAGGCGCGCGCCGAGGAGCAGGCGTACGACCCGGAGGCGCGGCGGCGCCTGCGCGAGCTCTCGGAGCGCCTCACCGGGGTGGGCTAGGCGGGCCAGCCAGGCAGCACGCGCACCACCGTCGCCCGCCCGCGCTGGGTCTCGATGACCGCCGTATGCGCGTGACCATCGCGATCGACGTACCCGACCCTGGACCCGTCGACCCAGTAGATCCGGCGCGCCTGGATGCCCTCGCGACGCAGCACGTCATGTGGGGGAACCACGGTGATGGCGACCATGCTCGACAAGACGCCCTCCTGGTGTGAGGTCTTCCCATCGTGCCTCTTCGATCGGACGGAAGACGACGGCTGCGAAGGAGGGGCGCGGACGGCCCGCGGGGTGTCATGCGCGTGCAGGGGAGTGTGGTCACTGGTAGTCGGGGTCCTCCGACCACACCCCCGGGCGCGCTGAAGGGGGCACGCAGCCGATCCGCGGCGACCGCGGAGTCAGGCGCCGACCAACGCCCGCGCCGCCACGAGGGCCGGGCGGTACGTCGCGTCGCGCAGCAGCGCCTGGCGGACGCCCTCGCCCAGGATGCCGCCCTCGCCGCGCGAGGCGCCGAGCACGGTGAAGCGCTGCTCGGGCTGGCCGGGGCGGACCCGCACCGTCCGCAGCCCGCCCGGGCCGCGGTCGAACGACAGCGAGAAGCCGCTCGCCGTCTCGATCGTCACGCCGGCCAGGCCGGGCACCGAGAGGTCGTGCAGCGGCCGCAGGCACAGCTTCACCGGGCGGTCCCCGTCGTGCGCGACGCCGTGGAGGCTCCCGGCGTTCGGCTCCAGCGCCGCGGGTCGCCAGCCGAGGCGCGAGGCGAGCCAGCCCTCGAAGAGGAGCGCCGCGACGTTCGAGTCGTAGCGGTGGCGGACCTCGACGGTCGAGATCTCGCGCAGCGCGGCCCGCGTCGTCGGCGGGTCGAACGCGGCGGCGATTCGCTCGCGCCACGGCGTCGAGCGCAGCCACGCGAGGTCGACGACGTAGGCCTCCTCCGCGAGGTGGTTGACGCGGGTCAGCGCCGCCAACGGGTCCTCGTCGAGCGAGTCGAGCAGGACGACGTCGGCGAGGCCGAGCAGCGCGTCGACGGCCATGTCGTAGCCGTGGGGCGACCACACCACCGTCGTCAGGTCGGGGACGATGATCGGGTCCACGATCGACGCCAGGTTGGGGAGGTGGCGCGGGGCGAGGACGAGCTCGACGTGCTCCCGGACCGTGGCGAGCTCGCCCGGGCGCGGACTCCCCTCGCCCTCGATCGTCGCCCACGCGTCGAGCCGGTCATGACCGGCCTCGACCGCGCACACGACCATGCGCGAGGGGTGGTAGCGGCCGACGCCCTCGAGCCGGCCGACGATCTCGCCGCGATAGGCGCGGTCGATCACCACCACGAGGTTGAGGACCCGCGCGGGCGCCCAGCCCTCCTGGCCCGCGCGCCGCTCCCGCAGGAGGCAACGCAGCGCCGCCTCGATCTCCGACGGCGAAGTGCCCCGTGCGCTCCAGACCCCGTCGACGGCGAGCGACATCTACAGCCGCCGCCAGCGCTGCCCGGGCGCGAGCAGCTGGTCGGCCTCGGGGGGTCCGTCGGTGCCCGCCGGGTACTCGTAGACGGGGATGTCGCGCTCGCTCCAGGCGCGGAGGATCGGGTCGCAGATCGCCCAGAACGCCTCGACCTCGTCGTCGCGGGTGAACAGCGTCGCGTCGCCGCGCATCGCGTCGAGGATCAGCCGCTCGTAGGCCTCGGGCGACTGGGAGAGGAACGAGGTCCCGTAGTGGAACTCCATGTTCACGGGGCGGATCCGCATCCGCGCGCCGGGGATCTTCGCGCCGAGGGTGAGCGTCACGCCCTCGTCGGGCTGGACGGTGAACACGAGCACGTTGGGCTGCGGCCCCACCGCGCCGCCCTCCTGGAAGGCCAGGTGGGGGACGGGGCGCAGGGTGACCGCGATCTCGGTGAGCTTGCGCGCGAGCCGCTTGCCGGTGCGCAGGTAGAACGGCACGCCGGCCCAGCGCCAGTTGCTCACATACAGCCGGAGCGCCGCGTAGGTCTCGGTCTTCGAATCGGGCGGGATCCCGGGCTCCTCCCGGTAGCCGGGCACCGGCTCGCCGGCGATCGTGCCGGGGCCGTACTGGCCCCGGACGGCCATCGACGCCACCTCGTCCTCGGTCGGGGGCCGGACCGACTCGACGACCTTGACCTTCTCGTCGCGCACCTTGTCGGCGTCGAACGCCGCCGGCGGCTCCATGCACAGCAGGCACAGCAGCTGCAGCATGTGGTTCTGGACGAGGTCGCGCAGCGCCCCGGCGTTGTCGTAGTACTCCGAGCGCCCCTCGATGCCGATGTCCTCGGCCGCCGTGATCTGGACGTTGTCGATGTAGTTGCGGTTCCACACCGGCTCGAACATGGCGTTCGCGAACCGGAACGCCATCATGTTCTGGACGGTCTCCTTGCCCAGGTAGTGGTCGATGCGGAAGACCTGCTCCTCGGAGAGGACCGAGAGGGTGCGGCGGTTGAGCTCGCGGGCGGAGGCGAGGTCGGTCCCGAACGGCTTCTCGATGACCGCGCGGACGTCGGCGCCCTCGCGCTCGTTCAGCCCCGCCGCCCCGATCGCCTCGATGATGACCGGGAAGAACGACGGCGCGGTCGAGAGGTAGAAGATGCGGTTGAGCGGCTGCCCGGCCTCCTCGTCGGCCTCGTCGAGCGCCTGGCGCAGCCGTTCGTAGCCGTCGGGGTCGTCGAACTCGGAGCTTACGTAGCGCATGCGCGCGAGCAGCTCGCGCAGCACGTCCGGGTCCGGCCGTGTGCGGGAGAAGCGCCCGATCGCCTCGCCCGCCCACTCGCGGAAATCGTCGTCGGAGAGGTCCCGGCGGGCGACCGCGATGAGGCTGAAGCGCTCGGGGAGCTGACCCTGGTGCGCGAGGTTGTAGAGCGCCGGCAGGAGCTTGCGGCGCGCGAGGTCGCCGGTCGCGCCGAAGATCGCCAACGCCGTGGGCGGCACCGGGAGGCGCTCGAGCCCTTCGACGAGCGGGTTGGCCTCGATCGTGGCCATCCCCTCCCAAGGTACCGATCGGGCTCGCTGTTCAACGCACCACCGGCGTGACGGTTCGCATGACTGGGGGCGTTCACCTGACCGAGATGAAGACGCTGTCACCCACCGTCGCCGGGTTGGGAGCGGCGGCGGCGTAGAGATTTCATCAGGGCGACCGCCGAAGGTTTTGGCGTCTTTGATCAGGAAGAGTTGTGCATTAGCGGCTAGCTCGCCGGTCGCGGCGCCGTTCGGGGCGGCTCCGGCTCTAGCCTTGCCACTCGGGTCAAAGGGTCGGGAGCGACGGATGCAGAAGATCGACACGGCACGAGGCCGAACGGGATCGGCCGACCACGAGTTCGAGGGGCATCTGATCGGGCTCCTCGGAAAGTTGATGCTCCGGCTCCGGCGGACCCTGCAGCTCGAGCGCACGTGCATCTTCCTGCGTGACGAGGATGATCCTCGCGCCCTCGTCGTCACCGCGGTCGCCGGCGTCGACGACCGCGTCCTGCATGCGCGGGTAGGCATCGACGAGGGCATCGTCGGCCGCGTCCTCGCGACGGGCAAGCCGGTCGTCATGGGCCCGGGGGACTGGCAGGGCACGATGCCGCGCGAGCTCGCCGCCGGGGCGCACGGTGCCGTCTGGGCGCCGCTCGTCTGGAGCGGCGAAACGCGCGGCGTCCTCTTCGGCGCCACCGAGCGGAGCGATCGCCGTCTCGGCCCCGAGGATCTCGAGAACCTGACCGAGTTCGCCGCGCTCGCGGGCACGGTCGCCGAGCACGCCCAGATGCGCGAGCGCCTCGAGGGGACCATGCACGCCGGGATCGAGACGCTGGCGTCGCTGATCGATCTCCGGGACGGATACACCGGGCGGCATTCCGACCACGTCGTCACGATGGCTCGCCGCGTCGGCGAGCGCCTCGGACTCGACCGGCGCGACGTCGCCGAGATCTGCATCGCGGCTCGCCTCCACGACATCGGGAAGATCGGCGTGCCGGACAGCATCCTCCTGAAGCGCGGTCCGCTCAGTCCGACGGAGCAGAGCATCATCCGCTGCCACTCGGCGTGGGGCGCCGACACGCTCGCCCGGGTCCCCGGTCTCGACGCGGTGGCCGTTGCCGTCCGGCACCACCACGAGCGCTGGGACGGCCGCGGCTACCCCGATGGCATCGCCGGCGAGGACATCCCGCTCGCGAGCCGGATCATCGGGGTCTGCGACGCCTTCGGCGCCATGACGAGCACCCGCCCCTACCGGCGCGCCCTCGACCTGAACGAAGCCCGACGTCTGCTCGTCGCGGGAGCGGGCGCCCAGTTCGACGAACGGGTCGTCGCCGCGATGTGCGAGGTGCTCGACGAGGGCGGGCTCGACCTGCCCGCCCCGGAGCCGGAGACGCCCGGGGCGGCGGAGGAGGCGGCCGCACCGGCCGACGAGCCGCACCGGCCGCCTCGCCGGAACCAGCCGCTCGTGCGGGCGTTCGAGCGCCTCGAGGCGTTGCCGGCGCTCAGCGAGTCGCGCCAGCGCGTGCTCGCGCTGCTGGGCGAGGAGCGCCCCTCGACCGACGACATCGTCGTCACGATCGAGTCCGACGCCGCGCTCACGATCGCCGTCCTCCGCGCCGCGAACCGCATGCCCGGGCGGACCCGGAGCCGGATCTGCGGCATCCCGGAGGCGCTGCGCGCGCTCTCGCCCCAAGGCATCGAACGCCTGGTGTCGCAGGTCGCCACGTTCGAGTTCTTCCAGCGGATCCCCGGCTGGGAGACCCCGGAGCACTTCCGCCTCCACGCCGTTGCCACCCAGCAGATCGCCGCCCGGATCGCGCGCTCACTCGAAGCCGAGGACCGCGACGTGATCATGGTCGCGGCGCTGCTCCACGACGTCGGCAAGCTCGTCCTCGCCGACGCCTACCGCGAATACCCGGGCGCCGTGCACGGCGGCGCGAGGACCCCGGAGGACCGAGTTCGGGCGGAGCAGCGAACGCTCGGCGTCGACCATGCCTCCGTGGGCGGCGTCCTGATCCGCCGCTGGGGCCTCCCGGACCGGATCGCGACCGCGGTGGAGCGCCACCACCTGGCCCATGAGACCGGAGACGCGGCGGTCGTCCGCCTCGCCGACATGCTCACCCACTACTCCCAGGGAGACGCCGTCGCCCCGCGGGAGCTCGAGCGCGCCGCCCGCACCGTCGGGCTCGACCCGGGCGGCGTCCGCGCGCTGATGTTCGAGCTGCCGCTCCCGGTCCCCGTGGCGCCGCGCGCGCAGGAGCCTTCGCCGCTGTCCCGTCAGGAGACCCGGGCGCTGCGGGAGCTCGCCAAGGGGAAGGTGTACAAGGAGATCGCCGCCGAGCTCGGCCTCGCGGCGAGCACCGTGCGGAGCCATCTCCACCGCTGCTACGAGAAGCTCGGCGCGTCCGATCGGGCCCAGGCGGTCCTGATCGCCACCGAGAAGGGCTGGCTCTAGCTAGGTTCGGGCGGCGAGCGGTGGAAGTGCATGATCCCCAGCTCCGAGCGGATCGGCGCGGCGTCCTCCTGGACCTCGGCCCGCCGGGCCGCGCTCTCGGCGTTGATGCGCACCGCGGCGTCGAGCGTCTCCCCGAGGAGGCTCGCGAGCTCGGTCCACCCAAGCTCGTCGACCTCGAGGTACGTGCGGCTCACGTGGATCTCCGGATGATCGAAGCCGCCGGTCTGCGAGGCGGCCACCGCATGCTCGAAGAGCTCTGTCAGCGTGCGCCCCACCGTCTGCCGGCGCACCGAGACCGGCAGCCGCGCCCACTGCTCGTCGTCGAGCCAGGCGCGTGAGGTGGCGCGGTAGAAGTGCTCGATGGCGCCCCGGCGCTGCCGCGTGTCGACGAGCTCGACGCAGTCGAACTCCCGCAGCATCTTGACGTGGTAGCTGACGTTCCCGAGCGGCTCCTCGAGCGTGTCCGCGATCTGCTTCGGGCTCGCCGGGCCGCGCTCGACCAGCTGCTGCAGGATTCGTTGCCGCAGGGGATGTGACAGCGCCTTGTGGAGCTGGAGATCCACGGTGGGTCGTTCACGACTCAGGGTCATAAGCGGAACTCAACGCGTCGCGCAGTCGCGCCCGCGCCCGGTGTAGGCGCACCTTCACGGTCCCTTCCGGTAAACCCACCGCGCTCGCGATTGCGGGCTGAGTCTGGTCGGCAACATACCGCAGGGCGACCAGGCGCCGGTCCAGAGGCGCGAGTTGGCGCATCGCCGTCCGCACGTCGAGGCCCATCAACGGAGGTGCGCCGGCCGGGTCCTCGAGCTCCGGAGCGTCCTCGAGCGTCAGCTCCGGCGGCCCGGCGCGCTCGTGGTGACGGGCCGCCTCGTTGATCACGATCTGACGCAGCCAGGCCTGGGGCCGCGCCGGCGTGCGACAGCTCCCGCGCGCGCGCCAGGCGCGGATCAGGGCCTCCTGCGCGACCTCCTCGGCGTCGCCGGCGCACGACGTCCGCTGAAGAGCGATGGCACGCGCGATCCGGCCCAATGCTTCCCAGTCCCATGAAGTTGGTGAAACGATCCCGACCGATCAGCGGGTCCTGTCCATCATGACCGTTTCCGCCCCGCCGGTTCCCGGCGCCGACGTCCGCTCGACCTACGACGCGCTCGCTCCCTTCTACGACCGGTTCACGGCCGACCACGACTACGAGCTCTGGACGCGCGAGCTCGAGGGGCTCGCCCGGCGTCACGGCGCGCGGGGCCGGCGGCTCCTGGACCTCGCCTGCGGGACCGGGAAGAGCTTCGCTCCGTTCCTCGGCCGCGGCTACCGCGTCACGGCGTGCGACATCTCCCCGGAGATGCTGCGGGTCGCCGCGACGCGGGCCGGCGATGCGGTGCGCCTGCTGGAGCGCGACATCCGCCGGCTCGACCGGCTCGGCGCGTTCGACCTCGTGTGCTGCCTCGACGACGCGCTGAACTACGTCACCGACTCGGACGAGCTCGAGCTGGTGTTCGCCGGCATCCGCCGCAACCTCGCGCCTGGGGGCGTCGCCCTGTTCGACCTCAACACGCTCTGGTGCTACCGGACGTTCTTCGCCTCCTCCGCCGTGGTCGAGGACGACTCGCTCGTCCTGACCTGGCACGGTCGCGCCGACGCCTCCTTCGGCGCGGGCGAGCTCGCCGAGGCCGGGCTCAGCGCGTTCGTCGACGCCGGTGGTGGCGTGTGGCGGCGCACCGAGACCGTCCACCGCCAGCGCCACCACCCGCGCGCCGTCGTCGCGGAGGCGCTCGAACGGGCCGGCCTCGCCGTCCTCGGCGTGTTCGGTCAGGACACCGGAGGGCGGATCCAGGGGGCGCTCGACGACGACGCCCACTCCAAAGCCGTGTACCTCGCGTGCGCCCGGGAGCACGCATGACCAGGAGGGGAGGTGACGATGCTGAACATCGAGACGATCGATCGACCGATCATTCCCGACGCGTCGATCTGGAAGGGCGGGTGAACGGCCGGACGAGCGCGCCGCCGAGCGAAGACAGCCTCGGCGGTGCGCTCGACCCCGGCCCCGCGTTCCGCCTGAAGCCGTGGGTCGAGCTGTTCCCCGCCAGCGACGGCGACGTCTACGTGCTGCGGGGAGGGGCGCGCTCCGAGCTCGTGATCAGGCGGCCCTCGGCGCGCGATCGCGCCGTGCTCGCGGCGCTCGGCCGCGGGGTCGCCCGGACGCCGGAGCTGGCGGAGACGGTGGACCAGCTCCAGGGGGTGGGTCTGCTCGAGGAGCTCGACCCGGCCGCCGCGGAGGTGCTGTCCGAAGCGGACCGCGTGCGCTTCGATCGCCAGCTGCCGTACTTCGCCGATCGGGCTCCCGGCGGCGGGCACGCCGCACAGGCGCGCCTGCGGGCCGCGACCGTCCTCGTCCTCGGATGCGGGGGGCTGGGGTGCTGGACCGCGGCCGCGCTGGCGTGCGCCGGCGTCGGGCGGTTCGTGCTCGTCGACCCCGACGTCGTCGAGCTCTCGAACCTCAACCGCCAGGTGCTCTACGGGGAGTCCGACCTCGGGCAGCGGAAGGTCGACGCCGCGGCGAAGCGGCTGCGCGGCCTCGACTCGTCGATCGAGTGCGTCCCGATCCCGACGGCCGTGGCGAGCGTGGAGGACGTGCTCGCCGTGCTCGGCCGCGGCGTCGACGTGGTGGTGGAGGCGGCGGACACGCCGCCCCACCGGCTCGCCCGGTGGGTGGATACGGCATGTCTCGAGCGGCGCGTCCCGCACATCTCGGCCGCCCAGGCCCCGCCGCTCCTCCGCGTCGGGCCGCTGATGGTGCCCGGCGTCACCGCGTGCTACTGCTGCCAGGAGCGCGCGGCGCGGCGCGACCACCCGCTCTACGACGAGCTCGTCGAGTTCCGCGCCACGGAACGGGCGCCGGCGACCACGCTCGGGCCCGCGTCCGGGATCGTCGGCGCGGCGATGGCGATGGAGGTCGTCAACTTCGTCAGCGGCGCCGCGGCGCCGGCGACCCTGGGCGGCGCGCTCCTGATCGACATCGTGACCGGCGAGCAGCGGCTCGAGGCGGTCGCTCGCGACCCGGAATGCCCTGCATGCGTTGGATTACTACCGTCGTCGGCGGCATTATGCACAGGAGTTCCTGAGTAAACGCTCTCTTCGCTGAATCGCCGCGCTTCGGCGCCTCCACGGCCTTACGTTCGGATCCGGTCAGGGTCGGTAGCGACAGGGAGGTTGCGCGATGGATCGGATCGCGATCTGCGCCGCCGTCGCGGCGGCGGCTGTGTTTCCCGCATCGGCGAGCGCCGCCGGAGATCCGCTGCGCCCGCAGCAATGGGGCCTGGACCTCATGCACGTCGACGCGGCCCATCGGGTCACCGAGGGCGCCGGTGTCACCGTGGCGATCGTCGACACCGGCGTCGACGCCAGCCACCCGGATCTCGCAGGCAGCGTGATCCCGGGGCCCGACCTGGTCACCGGCGACGGAGACCCGCGCGACGAGAACGGCCATGGCACGGCCGTGGCGGGCGTCGTCGGCGCGCACGAGGGCAACGGCATCGGCATCGAGGGCGTCGCCCCCGCCAGCAAGCTCCTGGCGATCCGGGTCCTCGCGGCCAACGGCAGCGGGAACACCGGAACGGCCGCGGCGGGGATCGACGCCGCCGTGGCGCGCGGGGCGCAGGTCATCAACCTCTCGCTCGGCAGCGGGCCGACGGTCACCCAGGTCCTGCTCCCCGACGACCGCCTGACGCAGGCGATCGAGCGCGCCGCGGCGGCAGGCGTGGTGATCGTCGCCGCCGCCGGCAACGACGCGCTGCCGCTGTGCGAGCAGCCGGTCGTGCGCCAGCGCATCCTCTGCGTCGGGGCCGTGGGTCGCTCCGACACCCGCAGCAGCTACTCGAACTTCGGCTTGCGCGTCGACGTCGTCGCGCCCGGTGGAGACCGCGACGGTCCGATCGTCACGACCGTGGCGGGCGGGGGCTACGAGGGCTGGACCGGCACGTCCTTCGCCACGCCGATGGTCTCCGGCGTGGCGGCTCTGCTCGTCTCCCTGGGCCTCCACGGGCCGCAGGTCATCGACCGGCTCGAGGCGACGGCGCGGGACATCGGGTCGCCGGGCACCGATCTCGTGTACGGCCGCGGTCTGATCGATGCCGGGGCCGCCGTCGCGGGACTCGGGCCCGTCGCCCGTCCCGCCGGCGTCGCCGACGTCTTCGCCCGGGCGCCCGGCACGCAGAAGATCTCCGCGCTGCTCCGCCGGGGCCTGGCGGTGCGCTGCGGCGCGTCGGTGGCGACCTCCTGCACGGCGGCGCTGACGACGACCTTGGGGAAGGTCCTCGCGCGGGGCTCACGCCTCGTCGCTCCGGGCCTGCCGGCGACCGTCCGGCTGCGCGCGACGCGCGCCGGGCGCCGGGAGCTCGGGCGGGCTCGCCGCCTCCGGACCGTGCTCCGGATCGACGCGCAGGGCACGGCGCTCACTCGGTCGGTGCTGCTCGTGCGCTGAAGCGCGACTCGGCGCGCGGGCGCCGGTAGGCTCCGGCGCGGGATGACCGGGGTCGAC
>JAOPZQ010000669.1 GCA_025964075.1 Solirubrobacterales bacterium
GTCGACCCCGGCACGATGTCGCCCTACCAGCACGGCGAGGTCTTCGTCACCGAGGACGGCGCCGAGACCGACCTCGACCTCGGCCACTACGAGCGCTTCACCGACGCGAACACGACCCGCGCGTCGAACGTCACGACGGGCGCCATCTACAACTCGGTGATCCGGCGCGAGCGCCGCGGCGACTACCTCGGAGGCACGGTCCAGGTCGTCCCGCACATCACCGACGAGATCAAGCAGCGGATCAAGGTGGTCGCCGACTCCACCGACGTCGACGTCGTCGTCACCGAGATCGGCGGCACGGTCGGCGACATCGAGTCGCTGCCGTTCCTCGAGGCGATCCGCCAGTTCCCCGTGGACGTGGGCCGGCGGCGGTGCATGTACGTGCACCTGACGCTCGTGCCCTACATCTCGCACGCGGGCGAGCTCAAGACCAAGCCCACGCAGCACTCGGTCAACGAGCTGCGGCGCATCGGCATCCAGCCCGACGTCGTCGTCTGCCGCTCGGAGTCCTCGCTGTCGACCGACATCCGCCGCAAGATCGCGCTGTTCGCCTCGCTGCCGACCGAGAACATCGTCTCCGCGCGGGACGTCGACAACATCTACGAGGTCCCCGTCAACTTCCAGCAGGAGCACGTCGACGATCTCGTGCTCGACCACTTCGGCCTCGAGGCCCCGCCGGCCGACCTGACCACGTGGAAGCAGCTCATCCAGGGCGACCGCGACGCCGACGAGCGCGTGCGCATCGCGCTCGTGGGCAAGTACGTCCGCCTCGAGGACGCGTACCTGTCCGTGAGCGAGGCCCTGCGCCACGCCGGGTTCCTGCACGGCTGCAAGATCGACATCGACTGGGTCGACTCCGAGCGCGTCGAGGGCGCCGAGGCGATCGAGCGGCTGAAGAAGGCCGACGGCATCCTCGTTCCCGGCGGCTTCGGCGGCCGCGGGATCGAGGGCAAGATCCGCGCCGCCCAGTACGCGCGCGAGGAGCAGGTCCCCTACCTGGGCATCTGCCTGGGCATGCAGATCGCGGTGGCCGAGTTCGCCCGCCACGTCGCGGGCATGGAGGGCGCGAACTCGAGCGAGTTCGATCCCGAGACGCCGTTCCCCGTGATCGACCTCCTGCCGGAGCAGAAGGAGGTGGCGGACATGGGGGGCACGATGCGCCTCGGCGCCGACCCGATCCGCCTCCACTTGGACACACGCGCCCGGGAGCTCTATGGCGAAGCGGTCGTCTACGAGCGCCACCGCCATCGCTACGAGGTCAACAACCACCTGCGCAAGCGGCTCGAGTCCGCCGGCCTCGTGGTCTCCGGCACCACGCCGGACGAGCGCCTCGTCGAGATGATCGAGCTGAACGACCACCCGTTCTTCGTCGCCTCCCAGTTCCATCCCGAGTTCAAGTCGCGCCCCGAGCGGCCCGCGCCGCTGTTCCGGGAGTTCGTCGGCGCGGCGCTCGAGCGCGCCCGCGGCCGCATCGAGATCTCGCGCACCGCCTCCGAGCAGTAAGTGGCCCACCCGGCAAACCCGCACGCTCTCGGTCGGCCCCGGGCGAACCACTAGTGCGCCGGGCCGACGACCTCGAGCGCCAGCGCCTCGGCGCGCTGTTCGCGGCGCTCTGCGCCATCCCCAGCCCGTACGGGTCGGAGCGGGCCGTCGCCGATCGGGTGGCGAGCGAGCTCCGGGGCCTCGGGGTGGAGGTCGCGGAGGATGGCGCGGGCGCCGAGCTCGGCGGCGAGGCGGGGAACCTCCTCGCGCGCGTCCCGGGGACGGGGGAGGGCAGCGTCCTCCTCTGCGCGCACCTCGACACCGTGCCGCACGACGGTCCGATCGAGCCGGTCCGCGACGACGGCTTCTGGACGAACCGGCGCGACGCGATCCTCGGCGCCGACAACAAGGCGGCGGTCGCGGTCATGTTGGGAGTCGCTCGGCGGTGCCTCGCCGAGCCCCCCGCGGCCGGGCTCGAGCTGCTCTTCACCGTGGGCGAGGAGAACGCGCTCGCGGGCGCGAAGGCGTTCGACGTCGCCCTCCTCCGCAGCCCGTTCGGCTACGTGTTCGACCACGCGACGCCGATCGGGGAGATCGTCCTGGCCTCGCCCACGTACTACCGGATCGAGGCGGAGTTCCATGGCGCCGCGGCGCACGCCGGCATCCGGCCCGAGGCGGGGCGCAGCGCGATCCTCGCCGCCGCGCGCGCGGTGGCGACGATGCCGCTGGGCCGCCTCGACCCCGAGACGACGTCGAACGTCGGGACGATCCACGGCGGGTCGGGCGTCAACGTCGTCGCCGAGCGCTGCCGGCTCGTCGCCGAGGCGCGATCGCTCGACGACGCGAAGGTCGACGGGGTCGTGCAGCAGATCGTCGACGCGCTCTACGACGGCGCCGGCGCGACGGAGTGCGACGTCGACGTGATCGCCTCGAAGCTCTTCCAGGGCTACCGCACGCGGCCCTCCGCACCGGAGGTCGCCGCCGCCGAGGCAGCGCTTCGCGACTGCGGCTACGAGCCGCGGCGCATCGTCACCGGCGGCGGCTCGGACGCGAACGTGCTCCAGCTCGCGGGCATCCCCTGCGTGAACCTGGCGAACGGCACCGAGGCGAACCACGAGCCGACCGAGCGGGTGAGCGTCGCGGCGCTCGAGGGCATGCTCGACGTGGCCCTGGCCCTGATCGGGCGCGCCGGCGAGACACAGGCGAGCGCCGCCGTCTGATGCTCACGTTGCGCCGCGGCACGGTGACGGTGGCCGAGCCCGCCGACGGCGCGACGCAGCGACTCGAGGTCGACCTCGAGGGCGAGCGCCGCCCGGCGATCGCCGACGTCGCGCTGCTCGGCGCGGCGGAGGTCGGCGACGACGTCGTCGTCAACGTCGCCGCGCGCGACCTGCGCCTCGGCTCGGGCGGCTTCGACGTCCTCCACGTGAACCTCACGCGCGGGCTGGGGGGCGAGGGGACGCCGGACGCCCATGTGATGAAGCTGGGCTACACGAGCCTCCAGCACGCGGTCCTGCCCGTGGAGGGGCCGGAGCTCGCCGTGCCGCTCGAGAAGCCGGCGGCGGTCTTCTTCCTCCACGGCCACCTGGCGCCGCTCGCGTTCGCGTTCGCGGCCGCGTCGCGGGGCGCTCGGCTCGGCTACGTCCAGACCGCCGGCGGCGCGCTGCCCGGCGGCCTCTCGCAGGCGGTCGCGCTGCTGCGCGAGCGCGGGCTCCTCGCCGGTC
>JAOPZQ010000678.1 GCA_025964075.1 Solirubrobacterales bacterium
CAGCACGAACCGCAGCCACCCCACCCCGTCGTGGATCGCGAGGATGCCCGCCCCGCTCAGGAAGAGCCCCGGCGGCTGGGCCCCGATCATCCGCCCGTAGAGGTCGCCGCCGTGGAGGAACATCCGCGATGTCAGCGCATAGACGCCCTCCGAGTAGTCCCAATAGCTCTCGCCACGCCAGGCGTGCAGCGCCACGACGACGAGCAACCCGGCCGCCGCGCCCCCGAGCACCGCGGCGCGCGGGCTGGCCGCAGCCCCCACGGCGCCGTGGGCCTCGTCCTCCGTGATGTCGACGGTGGCAGCCGGCACGCGTCGCGGACGCTAACGAGCGCGGGCGACGAATCCCCGAGCGCGAGCGGCCGCTGCCGGCTCACTTCGCCGGCTCGTCGGGCCAGTGGCCGTGCTCGTCGTAGTACGCCCGAGCGGCCTCCTCCTTGTCCCGATCGGACACGTCGGAGAACGAGAGGCGCCAGTAGTAGTTCATGCCGTAGACGAGCGCACCGACGCCGATCAGCACGATCCCCATGCCGGCGTTGCCGGCGACGATCGCCACGATCCCGCCGACGACGATCAGGGTCGGGACGACGTAGCGGACGAAGATGAGGATCGGGGACCGGGTGCGCTCCACGGTCCGCACGGTACCCGCGCATGGCCTGAGCCAACGCCAGGGTACGCTCGTTTGGGATGAGCTCCGCGCCGAAGCTGACCGCGACGCCGCTCGATCCCGACCTCCCTCCGGACGCCCAGCCCCGGCGGCTGCTCCGGCGGGGCCTGCAGACGGTCGCCTTGCTCGGGGTGCTCGTCGCGATCGTCCTGCTCGCTCCGGGCCTCAGCGAGGTCCGGCAGCGCCTGGGTGACGCCGACCTGGGGTGGCTCGCGGCGGCCGTCGGGCTCGAGTGGCTCTCCTGCTGCTCCTACGTCGTCGGGTTCCGTCCCGTCTTCTGCCGGCACATGTCGCTCCGGTCGGCATGGCAGATCGCGTGGGCGGAGCTCGGGATGGGATCGATCGTGCCGGCGAGCGGCGCGGGCGGCTTGGCGCTGGGCGCGTGGATCCTGCGCCGGGGAGGGATGCCGGCGGATCAGATCGCGCGGCGCTCGGTCGCGTTCTTCCTGCTCAAGAGCTCCGTCAACTTCGTGGCGGTCGCGGTGATCGGCGGGCTCCTCGCCGTCGGCCTGATCGGTCCGCACCAGCCGCTCTGGCGCACCGCGCTGCCCGCGGCGCTCTCCGTGGCGGTGATCGTGGGAGTAGCCGCCCTCGGACGCCTCGGCGACCCGGGGCCCGCCAGGGCGGACGACGACAAGGTCCCGCGACTGTGGACCGAAGCGCGCCGCGCTCTCGGCGGCGGCATCCGTGAGGCGTTGGCGTTCCTGCGCGCCGGTGACCCGAGCGTGCTCGTCGGGACGTTCGGCTACTGGGCGTTCGACAACGCGGTCCTCTGGGCGGCGTACCACGCCGTCGGGTCGAGCCCGCCGATCTCCGTGATCCTGATG
Organism: Solirubrobacterales bacterium; assembly: GCA_025964075.1. Taxonomy (GTDB): domain Bacteria; phylum Actinomycetota; class Thermoleophilia; order Solirubrobacterales; family Solirubrobacteraceae; genus JAOPZQ01. Next base: position 1,492 of record JAOPZQ010000678.1, read on the forward strand.
GGCTACCTGATCGGCCAGCTCGGCGGAGCGCTGCCCCTCCCGGGCGGGATCGGCGGCATGGACCTCGGCCTGGTCGGCACGCTCATCGTCTACGGCGCCCCCGCCGAAGCGACGGTGGCGGCCGTGCTCGCCTACCGCGTGATCCTCTTCTGGCTGCCCCTCGTGGTCGGCGCGGTCGAGTTCTGGTCACTGCGCCGCGCGCTGAACCAGCCCGACCGGCCCGACCTCTGCCTCCCGTCTCGGCGCGCGGGTTGAGCTGCGCGTGCTTGGTCCAAGCACGGCGATGTGTTACCGCGGGGCTGGTGCTACGCCTAGGCCGGGCGCTGGAGCGAGATCGGCTAGACTCGCCGCGGGCGTTCGGCTGCGTCTGACGGAAGCAGTGCCTCGCGTTTTGCAGTCGCGTATCCAGCACCCTTCGCGTCCCGCATCGCACATATCTTGGAGGGAAGCAGGACGACGAGTGGAGCCGCGAACGCCCAGCGGCTCTCGGCCGACTCTACGCCAGGGCCCGCCCGCGAGCCCGTCGCTCTTGGTCCGCGGCGAGATGCTGGCCGCGAGTCACCGACGCGCTCGACCTTCACCGACAAGGACGGACAGGCATGGCCTCGAAGGGCAAGAAGAAGACCACGATGGCGAAGCTGAACCGCGAAGCCAAGCTCCGCGAGCGTCGGATCGACAAGCAGGCCAGGAAGGACGCGCGGAAGCGGGGGTTGGCAGAGCACCACGGGACGCCCGGCGACCAGTTGACCGTCGACAACGGCTTGACTTAGCGGGACGGTCGTGTCCGGGAGGGCGCTTGCGACGCGGCCGCGCGCGGGTGCAGGTCGGCGAGCTCGAGGGGATGTTCAGGCGGCTGCGGGACGGCGGTGATGGAGGTGACGGCGAGGTCGGCACCGACGTGGAGCAGCTCTCCGGGCGCCAGCGGCCGCCACTCGGGGTTGTCGTCCATCGGTTCGCTGGCCACGACGACCACCGGCGCCGCCGCGAGATCGCCCGAGCGCACCCGCACCGATCCCGCCGCGCTCGCCTGCTCGAGGTGGCGATCGCCGTGCGGCCCTCCCCGCTCGCGCTCGAGGACGAACAGCTCGTGGCGATCGGGGTAGCGCAGGGCCCACAGCTCGGTGGCGGTGACGAGCACGAGATTGAGGGAGTAGACCGGCCAGCCGGCCGCGAGGCGCCGGGCAGCACGCGCGATACCGGTGCCCACGTCGCCGCCCACCCCATCGATCTCGCGCGTGATCAGGGCGAAGAACCGCTCGGAGTCCGTCTCGCCGTGGACGAGCGCGCGGTAGTCCCCCAGCTCGCGCTCGAGCCTCCCCACGTCGCCGATCACGCCGTTGTGCGCGAACAGCCGGCCGCGCTGCTCGAAGGGATGCGTGTTGGCCATGCTCACCGCGCCGGTTGACGCGTAACGCACGTGTGCGACGAACGTGCGCGAGCAGACCTCCTGCGCCGCGGCGGCGAACGCGGCATCCCGGTACGCGGCCACCGGCTCCCGACGGACTTCCGGGGTGCCGTCGGCGGCGAAGAAGCCCAGGCCGGTCCCATCGGGCTCGCGCCGACTCTGCCTGGCCAGGCTGTCGGGGGCCTCCAGCAACCAGAACGTCGCGCGCACGCGGCGCGCTCCGCCGCTCATCCCGAACAGCCGGCACATCGACGCAACCTATCGGGGGTTCCCGTCCGCTGTTGCTGATGGCGCCGCCGCTCCGCCGCGCGGCGGCTGCTCTTGAGGAACCGCTTACCCGTTTCTCAGCCTTATCCGAGGATCCGCCATTAGTTTCGTCCGTCACATGGAGCGGGTTTCCTCAGCGGGGGTTCCCGTCGCCTCCCCCCTGCCGCCCGCCGCGACCTGGGTCCGTCCGCGTCGTGACAGCCACGCGCGCCGGCTCGTCGCGACCCTGCTGTGGGGAGTCGTCCTCGTCAACGGCGGGGTCGCCGTCTGGCTCTGGCTCCGCGGTGGCGGCCTCACCGCCGCGCACAACGGCGCCGACCGCCTCACCAGCGCGGGGCGGATCACCGGGATGCTCGGCGGCTACCTCGCGCTCGTGCAGGTGCTGCTGCTCGCTCGCCTGCCGGCGCTCGAGCGGCTGGTCGGCTTCGACCGCCTGACCGTGTGGCACCGCCGCAACGGCAAGGTGTGCCTCTACCTCGTCCTGGCCCACGTGGTCCTGATCACGATCGGCTATCAGCAGGCCGACAAGATCCGCCTCGGCGCCGAGATCTCGTCGTTGTGGCACGACTACCCGGGCATGATCACGGCGACGGTCGGCACGGGCCTGATGATCTTCGTCGTCGTCACCTCGCTCGTGATCGTCCGCCGCGCGATGCCCTACGAGGCATGGCATGCGGTCCACCTGCTCGCCTACGCGGGGATCGCGCTCGCCTGGAGTCACCAGGTGCCGACCGGCAACGAGCTCTCCACTGCCCACACCGCCGCGGGCTGGTGGCGCGACCTCTACATCGTGACGCTGGCGCTGATCGTGGCGTTCCGCTTCGTCCGCCCGGTCGCCCGCGCGCTGTGGTTCCGGATGCGGGTCGCCGAGGTCCGAGAGGAGGCGCCCGGCGTCGTCTCGCTGCGGATCACCGGCCGCCGCCTGGATCGCCTGCGGGCCCAGGCCGGCCAGTTCTTCCTGTGGCACTTCCTGACGCCGGGCCGCGCGCTCCAGGGCCACCCGTTCTCGCTCTCGGCCCCGGCGACCGCGACCGAGCTGCGCATCACGGTCAAGGCCGTCGGCGGCTTCACCCGGCGCCTGGCCGAGCTCCGGCCGGGCACGCGGGTGCTCGCAGAGGGGCCGTTCGGCGTCTTCACGCAATCCGCGCGTCGCCGGGAGCGCGTGCTCCTGATCGCCGGGGGCATCGGGATCACGCCCGTACGGGCGTTGGCGGAGGAGATCGGAGCGAACGCGCTCGTGATCTACCGCGCGCTGCGGGAGGAGGATCTCGTGCTCCGCGACGAGCTCGACGCGCTCTCGCGCGAATACGGCACCACCGTGGAGTACGTCGTCGGCGATCACGCGGCCCCGGGTGGAGATCGCCTCCTGGACGCCGAGCATCTCCGCGCGCTCGTGCCGGACATCGCCGAGCGCGAGGTCTACCTGTGCGGGCCGCCGGCGATGGCCCGTGCGATCGAGCGCAGCGTGCGCAAGGCGCAGGTCCCGCGCCGCCAGATCCACGTCGAACGATTCGCACTCTGACCAAAGGAGAAACGATGAACCGGAAGATCCCCGCCGCGGTGACCCTGGCGATGGCGACCGCCCCGACCGCGACGGCCTGGGCCGCCACCTACGCGCACGCCGCGAGCACGAACGCCGGCGCGGCGACGACCAGGAAGGTCTTCGGCCCGTACGTGTCGATGCGCTTCGGCCCCGTCCGCGTCGCGATCAGCATCAGCGGCAAGAAGATCGTCGGGGTGCAGGCCGCGTACCCGACCTCGAAGCCGCGTTCGCAGCGGATCAACTCGCACGCGATCCCGATCCTGCGCAGCGAGGTCCTGCGGGCGCAGAGCGCGAACATCGCCGCCGTCTCGGGCGCGACGCTGACGAGCCGGGCCTACAAGTCCTCGCTGGCCAACGCGGTCCGCAAGGCCCACATCTGAGCATGCCCCCGCCGGCGGAGACCGCGCGGGGCGGCCTCGACCGCGTCGAGCACATCATGGGGACGGCGATCCGGATCGACGTGCGCGATCCGGAGACGCCGCCCGAGCTCCTCGACGCGGCGTTCGACTGGCTGCGTGCCGTCGACGACACGTTCAGCACCTACCGCCCCGACAGTCACATCAGCCGGATCCGGCGCGGCGAGCTCTCGCCCGACGCGGCCGACCCGGACGTCCGCTGGGTCCTCGACCGCTGCGCGGAGCTCCGCGAGGACACCGACGGCTACTTCGATCCGTGGGCTCTGCCGGGCGGCGTGGATCCGTCGGGCTTCGTCAAGGGCTGGTCGGTCGACCGGGCGGCGGCGGTCCTGGAGGACGGCGGCGCGCGCACCTTCTCGATCGACGCCGGCGGCGACGTGATCGTCCGCGGGTGTCCGCCTGGAGAGGAAGGATGGCGGGTGGGCATCCTGCATCCGGTGGTCCGCGATCGGGTCGCGCGCGTGATCGTGGTGAGCGACGTCGCGGTCGCGACGTCGGGCGCCTACGAGCGCGGGGAGCACGTCCTCGACCCGGTCGCGGGCACGGCCGCCCGCGGCCTGCTGTCGGCGACGGTCGTCGGGCCCGAGCTCGGCACCGCCGACGCTCTCGCCACGGCGATCTTCGCGATGGGCGCGGCTGGCCCGTCGTGGAGCGCGTGGCTGGCCGACGACTACTCGGTCATGTCGATCACCACCGACCAGCGCGTGCTGCTCACTCGCGCGTTCCCCGCGGCGGGCGACCCGCTCGGCTGACGTCGAGGACAGACGCCGGGCGCCGTCGGGGCCACGCGAGCGCGTCCTCGACCTCAGGGCAGGTCCGCGGGGTGTCGGGGCACCTCGCGAGCTCGTCGAGGACCACCCCCATGAGCTCGCTGCAGCGGTCGCGGTACCTCGCCATCTCGCCGGGATCCACCATCGCGTTGTGCCGGGCGTGCTCCATGGCGCCGATTGTGCTGTGATGTCGGCTTCGCGGCTCCCCGAGCCCCGACTGAGAGTCGGCGAGTTGACTTCGCGATGCCGTCGGCGCATCGTAGGCCGATGACGCAGCACGCCACGAACGAGCGGCGCGTGAGCTCGCGGGTCGTCGTGGCGCTCGACTTGCATCTCACGCGCGCCGTCGGCAACGCCGTGACGGCGCGGACGCTCGACCTCAGCGTCGGCGGCGCGCGCGTGCTCAGCAACCGGCCGTTGCGGGTCGACGAGGAGCTGCAATTCCGCCTCGACCTTCCCGCTGCTGGCCGGCACCTCGACGGCACCGCGAGGGTCCTGCGCCAGCACCGGCACGACACGTACGCGCTGCGCTTCGAGCACACCCCTCCGGCCGTCCTTCGCGACCTCGGCGCATTCGTCGCGGCCAACGGCGCCGCGCCGGTCGGCTGAAGCACCGGCTCCGGCCTACACAAACGCCGTGTTGCCCCCTGTCGTCGCGAGGCGTAGGGTCGGCTCGTACGCGACGCAGGTGAGGAGAGCACCATGGCTGAGCTGTCCGGGAAGCGCTTCGAGAGCCCCGACGAGGTTCGCGAGTTCGCCGATGGCAAGGGTCGGGTCGAGCTCGTCGACCTCAACGGTCATGCCGTCGGCCGGGGAACGTTCGAGCCCGGTTGGCGCTGGTCTGAGCACGTGAAGCCGATCGCGGGCACGGACTCCTGCCAGGTCGAGCACATCGGCTACGTCCTCGAAGGTCGCATGGCGCTGCGGATGGACGACGGGACCGAACGCGAGTTCAACCCCGGAGACACCTTCCACATGCCGCCCGGCCATGACGCGTGGATCGTCGGCGAGGAAGCCTGCGTCCTCCTCGACTTCGGCGGCTTGAAGGGCTACGCGCAGGCGCACTGACGCGAGCCCCCGGCCGTCGTAAGGGGCGCTCAGCGGAACAGCACGGCGTTCGCCCGCTCGCCGTCGGGGACGGACACGAGGAAGCCGTCCCACGAGCCGCGGGCCGTGCAGTCGGCGTGCAGCGCCTCGAGCGACCACCCGCCTCCGGCCGGCACGCCGAGGTCCCTGTCCGGCGCCGCCCCGTCGAGGGCGAGGGCGGCGATCCCGTGCGCCGTGAGCCAGGCGGCTAGCGATGGCGCGGCCGCGGGCGCCGCGGTTCCCCGCGTCCGCAGCAGCAGCACGTCGGCCGGCCGCAGCGTCACGCGCTGCGCGGCCGCCGCGGCCTCGAGGGCGTCGGGGTCGAG
>JAOPZQ010000680.1 GCA_025964075.1 Solirubrobacterales bacterium
TCGAGACCGTCGGCGTCGGCCAGTCGGAGACCGACGTGGCCGAGGTCGCGGACACGGTCGTCGTCGTCGTCCAGCCGGGCTCGGGCGACGTCCTGCAGTTCCTCAAGGCCGGGATCATGGAGATCCCCGACGTGCTCGCCGTGACGAAGGCCGACCTCGGCCAGATCGCGATGCGCGCCCGGCGGGACCTATCGGCGGCGCTGCGCGCGCTCGGGGCCCGCGAGGTGCCGGTCGTCGCCGTATCGAGCGTCCCGCCGCCGAGCGGGATCGACGAGCTCGTGGCCGCCATCGACGCCCACCGCGAGCGCGTCGACCTGCCGGCGCGGCGCCTCCACGCCCGACGTCGCCACGCGCTGGCGGACTTCGCCGCCGAGCACGGGGAGCGCGGCCTGCGGGCGCTCGGAGGCCGCCGCGCGGCCGCGAAGTGGCTCGAGGACCAGGACGCCACGCTCGACGTCGCCGCGCTCACGCGCGCGCTCGAGGCCCGCGCCGCCGAGGCCGCGCGATGAAGAAGGAGAAGGGCCCGAAGTGGTCGAGCGACCTCGCGATCCTGCTCGGCGCGCTGATCGTCGCGACGGCGGGCGCCGCCGTCCTCGGCGCGCACAACTTCGGCACCGCGCTGTTCTTCGGCCAGGTGGCGTTCGCGATGGCGGTCATCGCGGTGATCCTGCGGCGGTGAGACCGCTTGTCCTCAGCGAGCCGTTGAGCGACGGCGTCGTCGCCCTGCGCCATTGGCGCGACGACGACGTCCCCGCGATCGTCGCCGCCTGCCAGGACCCCGAGATCCCCCGCTGGACCCACGTACCCGTGCCCTACACGGAGGAGGACGCCCGCTCATACCTCATGGCACTGCCGACGGCGATGGCCGCCGGCGAGCGCTGCAGCTTCGCGCTCGTGGCGGGCGGGGACGAGCCCGTCGGGAACGTCGGGTTCCCCCGGGTGTCGTGGCCGGACGAGCGCGCCGAGGTCGGCTACTGGCTCGCTGCGCACGCCCGCGGGCGGGGGCTCGTAACCCGCGCCGTCCGCCTCATCAGCGCGTGGGGCCTGCACGAGGTGGGGTTTCACCGGATCGAGCTCATGGCCTCGACGGAGAACGGCGCGAGCCTGAGGGTCGCCGAGCGCGTCGGCTTCACGCGCGAGGGCGTGCTGCGCGGCTATGCCTTGGCCAGCGGCGTCCGCCGCGACATTGTGATGTTCTCCCGCCTCGCCAGCGATGTCGTCCGAAACGTCAAAGGCAGGGGCGGCGCGAGCGCGTAGGGTCGAGGCATGAGCGATCGGATCGTCGCGTTCATGACCACCCACGCGCGGCTCCTCGACCGGCGGCGGGCGGAGCTCGCGCTGGGGCTCGGGAGCGTCGAGGCCAGCGTCGCGGCGCTCGCGGCCTACCGCAACCCGGACGGCGGGTTCGGAGCCCTCGAGCCCGACCTCCGGGCGCCGTCGAGCCAGCCGGTCGCGGCGCTGCACGCGTTCGAGGTGTTCGAGGAGATCGCGCCCGCGACGAGCCCGCTCGCGCGGGAGCTCTGCGACTGGCTCGCCGGCGCCTCGCTCCCCGGCGGTGGACTCCCGTTCGCGCTTCCCGGCGCCGACCACCCGGGCTCGGCCCCGTTCTGGGCCGCCGCCGATCCGACCGTCCCGTCGCTCCACATCACGACCGCGGTGGCCGGGATCGCCCATCGCGTCGCGCGCCATGATCCCGCCGTCGCCGGTCATCCCTGGCTGCGGGAGGCGACCGACTACTGCCTCGCGGCGATCGCGGACACGGACGGCGTCCGCCACGCGCTCGAGCTCCGCTTCAGCCTGGGATTCCTCGACGCCCTCGCCGACACGGACCCGCGGGCCGAGCCCGAGCTCCGCCGGCTCGGGGCGCTCCTGCCCGCCTCCGGAGTCCTCCCCGTGGCCGGCGGCAAGCCCGACGAGGCGATGCGGCCGCTCGACTTCTCGCCGATGCCCGATCGCCCGCTGCGCGCGCTGCTCGACCCGCAGGCGATCGCCGACGACCTCGACCGCCTCGAGGCCGAGCAGGACGCCGACGGCGGCTGGCACGTCGACTGGGACGCCTACTCACCGGCGGCCGCCCTCGAATGGCGCGGCTGCGCGACCGTTCGCGCGGTGCAGATCCTGACGGCGAACGGGCGGCTCGCGCGGCGGCGCTGAGCGCCCGTCAGGACCGCCCAAAAACGACGGCTACGAGGGAGAGGGAGCCGGGGGCCGCCACCTACCGGCGAATCCGCATCCGTTGGCGACTTTTGTCGCCAGGGGCGACAAAAGTCGCCACTCGCGGCGAGCGACGGCGCTCCGGGGCCGCCGCACCGGCCGAACCCGCCCCTCGTAGCCAGCCGTTGTCGGGTGGTCCTGACGGGCGCGAAGAGCGCCCAGCCGCCTACGGAATCCGCGCCACCGCTCCCCGGCACTGCGCGCCCGCCACCGCGACGGCGCCCGCGACGCGGATGTCGCGGGAGGAGTGGCCGACCATCACCTGGTAGCACCCGGGCGCCCGGCGCCACGAGTGGCTGGCGACGTCCCAGTACGACAACGAGCGGGCGTCGATGGGGAACGAGAGCCGGATGCGGTGGCGTGGGCGGAGCTCGATGCGGTGCATGCCCCTGAGCTGCCGGGGCGGCTGCACGATCGACGGCGAGGGTTGCGGCAGGCCGAGGTAGAGCTGGACGACCTCGGACCCCGGCCGGCGGCCGGTGTTCCGGACGTCGACACCGACCCGCGCCAGCACCCCGCCGCCGCGCACGCGCCGGACGTGCAACCGCGAGTAGTGGAACTTCGTGTACGAGAGCCCGGAGCCGAACGCGAACGCCGGAGCGATCCCCTTCGCGTCGTACCAGCGGTAGCCGACGAGGACACCCTCCTTGTACGCCACGGAGAGACCGCCGGGATAGGCCTGCGGATCCGCGCCGGCGGTGAGCGTGTCGCCGACCGACGCCGGGAACGTCACCGGCAGCCGGCCGCCGGGATCGGCGTCGCCGAAGAGCACGCGCGCGAGCGCCGCGCCGCCCTCCTGTCCGGGATCCCAGGCTTCGAGGATCGCCGGCACGCGGTCGCGCCACGGCGTCAGGACGGGCCCGGTCTCGAGCACGACGATCGTGTGCGGGTTCGCCGCCGCGACCGCCTGGATCAGCGCGTCGTGGTCGGGCTGGCTCCCGTCGCAGGTCAGGTGCAGGCAGGCCTTGTCGGAGCCCTCGCCCCCGCCGTCGGTGACGAACACGAGCGCGGCGTCCGCTCCCCGCGCCGCGTTCGCCGCGGCGGCCAGCGACGAGCCGGGGTCGTAGCGCACCTGTACCCCGGCGCCGGCGCGCTGGGCGATTCCGGCCAGCGGCGTCGTCACCGCGGTCGGGGTGACCGCGGCCGAGCCCCCGCGGGAGGGGTTCGCGGCCGCCGGCTTGCCGATCACGGCGAGCGAGTGGAGCTTCGTCGCGTCGAGCGGCAGCAGGCCGCCGCGGTTCTGCATCAGCGTGATCGCCGAGGTCTCGATCGTCCGCGCGACCGTCGCGTGCGCCGTGCGGTCGAACTGCTCGTCGTCGGTGTACGCGCCTCGGTCGAAGAACCCGTAGGCGAACAGCGTCCGCAGGACGCGGCGCACGTGCTCGTCGACCTGCGCCATCGTCGCCTGCCCGGCCGCGAGCGCGACGTTGACCGCGAGCGAGCCGTAGGCGACGGCCGGCCACGGCTCGAAGTCGAGCCCGCCGCGGAGCGAGGCGACGGGGTTGTGGGCCGCGCCGTAGTCGGCGAGCACGAAGCCCTGGAAGCCCCAGTCGCGCTCGAGGATCTGGTGGATGAGCTTGTCGCTCTCGCACGCGTAGGCGCCGTTGACGCGGTTGTAGGCGCACATCACCGTGCCGACGTGCGCCTCCTCGACCGCGGCCTCGAACGCCGGCAGCTCGGTCTCGCGCAGGGTGCGCTCGTCCACCCGGACGTCGACGAGGAAGCGACTGCCGCTGAGGCCGGTCAGCGGCGGGATCCCGCCGGACCCCTCCTGCTGGTTCGCGGCGAAGTGCTTGACGTCGGCGATCACGCCCTGGCCCTGAGCGCCCTCGATCCAGCCGACCGCCATGCGCGTGGTCAGGAACGGATCCTCGCCGTAGGCCTCGAACGTGCGGCCGCCCAGGGGCGTGCGCATGATGTTCACCGTCGGCGCGAAGACGACGTCGTTGCCCTTGTGCCGGGCCTCGTTGCCGACGACCGTGCCCGCGGCACTCGCGAGCGACGGCGAGAACGTCGCCGCCAGCGCGAGGGGCGACGGGAGGAGCGTCGCCTTGCCGCTGCGCACACCCTGGGGCCCGTCGGTGAAGTACACGGCCGGCAAGCCGAGCCGGGAGACGCCGAAGCTGGTGCCCGTGTGGCCGGTGCCGGAGACGCCGGTGAGGTCGTCGCCGCCGAGCAGCGCGATGCGCTCGTCGCGAGTGAGCACGTGGAGCAGGAGGTCCGCGCGGGCGTCGGGCGAGAGGCTGGTGTCGCACCACGGGTGCGTGCCGCAGCGGCCGTCGGCGCGTGCCGCGGGCGCGCCCGCGAGCGCGAGCGCGAACGCAGCCGCGAGCAGCACCACTCCGAGCGCACCTCTCCCCTGCATCGACGCGGACTGGTATCACACTTTCTAGACCAACGGTCGAGGGACTCGGGCCCCGCGGGCCGTGTTCGCGCCGCTTCGCGGCCGGCATCGTGCGGCGCGGGTCATGCACGCGAACGGAAACGCAGAGCCGACGATCGGGCTGGTGCTGCCCGGCGGCGGCGCGCGCGGCGCCTACGAGGCGGGCGCGCTCTCCGTCCTCCTCCCCGCCCTCGAGGCCCGCGGCGAGCGGGTGTCGATCGTGTGTGGTACGAGCGTCGGGGCGATCAACGCCGCGCTCGTGGCGTCGCTCGCGTCCCTGCCGGCGGAGGATCAGGCGGCGGCGATCCTCGCCCGCTGGCAGAGCGTGCGGCGGGAGGACATCCTCACGCGGTTCCTCTCGCCGCGCCTGCCGCTGCGGCTGCTCCGCCTCTTCGGCGAGGCGGTCGGCCTCCCCGGCATGCGGCTCACGAACCTCCTCGACGCGAGCCCGCTGCGCGACAGCCTCGACCGCTGGATCGACTGGGACGCGATCGGCACGAACGTGCGCCGCGGGCACCTGCGCTCGCTCGTCGTCGTGGCGACGTCGCTCTCGCGCGGGCGGCCGGTGGCGTTCGTCCACGGCCGCGGCCCGGCGCCGAGGGCCGCCGGCGACGAGGAGATCGGCTACGTCAAGGCGACGATCGACTCCGAGCACGTGCGCGCCTCCGCCGCGATCCCGATCCTCTTCCCGCCGGTGCGCGTGACCTTGCCGCGCGCCGCCGCCGGCTGGTACGTCGACGGCGGGACGCGGCTCAACAGCCCGCTGAAGCCGGCGCTGGCGCTCGGCGCCGACCGCGTGCTCGTGGTCGCGTTCGAGCCGCTGCTGCGCCGTCCGGCGGCACCCGCCGACGACGCCCATCCGCATCTCGCCGACGTCGCGGCGAACGTCCTCGACGGCCTGCTCGTCGACCAGGTCGTGGACGACGTCCACCGGCTCGCCACCGTCAACGCGTTCTTCGTCGAGGACCAGACCACGGGCGGATCCCGCGCCGCCCGGTCCTACCGCACCGCCCGCGGCCGCGCCCCGTACCGCAAGGTCTCCTACGCGATCGTGGCGCCCGAGGAGCACGGGTCGATCGGCCGGCTCGCCGCGGAGGGCCTCGTCCGCTACGGCGGCCTCGGAGGCCTGCGCGAGCCCGACTACGCGCTGTTCTCGCTCCTCCTCGGCGGCCAGCGGGCGAGCCGCGGCGAGCTCCTGTCGTTCCTCTTCTTCGACGAGCGGTACATCCACGGGCTGATCGCCGCCGGCCGCGCCGACGCCGAGCGCTGGCTCGCCCGCCATCCCCGCCTGTGGTGCTCGGACCCCGCCCACGACCTCGGCGTCGACGTCGGCGATCCCGTCGTCCTGCGCGAGGGGCGGGCGCTCGAGGAGTGGCGCGAGCTGCGGCGCCGGTAGAGGCCTACCGGCCCTTGGCCGGCGTGCTGCGGCTCGAGATCCGCCACCCGGCCTTCGTCTTCACGAGGCCGATGACGTCCGCGGACGCCGGCTGCCCCTGCGCGCCGCTGACCACGTTGGCCACCGCCGACTTCCCGTGCACGACGACGCGCTTGATGCGCACGGTCGGATGGACGACCGGCGCCAGGCTCTGACGGAGCTGGAGCTCGCACGGCAGGCCGAGCGAGCCGAGGCGCGCGACGAGCGCGGGCGCAAACACCTGGTCGCACAGCGTCTGGTATTGGCGGCCGCCCATCGCGGTCGCGAACTGGCCGATCTTGTCCTGCACGAGCTGGCGGTCGCTCTTCCCGCCGCATCCGGCGCCGACGAGCGCCGCGAGGACGAGCAGCAGCGACACGGGAGCCCGGACCCACACTGGCCGCAGGGTACCCTTGACCGATGGCGAGGGAGCCGCTCCGCGACGGGCACGGCCGGGCCATCGGCGACCTCAGGGTCTCGGTCACCGACCGCTGCAACTTCCGCTGCCAGTACTGCATGCCCGCCGAGGGGCTGCCGTGGCTCGAGCGCGAGGCGATCCTCCACTTCGAGGAGATCGAGCGGCTGGTCGCGCTGCTCGGCTCGATGGGCGTGCACGACATCCGGCTCACCGGCGGCGAGCCGCTGGTGCGCCGGGAGTTCCCGAAGCTGGTGGCACGGCTTGCCGCCCTGGAGGACGTCCACGATCTCTCCGTGACGACGAACGGCTTCCTGCTCGAGCGCGACGCCGCCGCGCTCGTCGAGGCCGGCGTCGACCGCGTCAACGTCTCGATCGACTCCCTGCAGCGCGACCGCTTCTACGAGATGACCCGCCGCGACGCGCTGCCGCAGGTCCTCCGCGGGCTCGAGGCGCTCGGGGCGCACCCGCAGGTCCATCCGATCAAGGTGAACGCCGTCGCCCTGCGCGACTTCACCGAGGACGAGGCGATCCCGTTCGCCGACTTCGCCCGCCGCCACCCCTACGAGGTGCGCTTCATCGAGTTCATGCCGCTCGACGGCGACCACGCTTGGTCGCGCGACCAGGTCCTGACCGGCGACGAACTGCGCGCGATCATCCACGCGCGCTGGCCGCTCGAGCCCGAGCCGCGCGAGCCCCACGCGACCGCCCGCGTCTTCCGCTTCGCCGACGGCCAGGGCCGCATCGGCTTCATCAACCCGGTCAGCGAGCCGTTCTGCGGCGACTGCAATCGCATCCGCCTGACCGCCGACGGCACGCTCCGCACGTGCCTGTTCTCGCTGAACGAGACCGACCTGCGCGGCCCGCTGCGCGCCGGCGCAAGCGACGACGACCTCGAGCAGATCCTCCGCGACGCCGTGTGGCGCAAGGAGCTGAAGCACCACGTGAACGACCCCGGCTTCGTGCAGCCGACCCGGACGATGTCGGCGATCGGCGGCTAGCCGCTCACCGTGAACGACGCGGTGAGGTCCGCGGTCGAGCTGTCGCCGGCGTAGACGTCGATCGCGCCGGGCTCCACCACGAACTGGCCGCTGTTGTCGTAGAAGCCGACGTCGCTCCGGTCGAGCCGGAACGACACCGTCTTGGTCTGCCCCGGCGCCAGCGTGACGCGCTCGAACCCGCGCAGGCGACGCACCGGCTGCGAGATGCTCGCCACGGGGTCGTGGAGGTAGAGCTGCACCACGTCGTCGCCCGTGCGGCTGCCGGTGTTCTTGACGTCGACGGACGCGACGACGCTGCCCTGGGAGGACATCGTCGACGAGCTCAGCTTCAGGTTCGACACCGAGAACGTGGTGTAGCTGAGGCCGAACCCGAACGGGTACAGCGGCGCGCACGTCGGCAGGTCGCGGTAGCGCGAGTCGTACTTGGACGACGTGTCGCACGGCCGGCCTGTCGGCTCGTGGTTGTAGTAGATCGGGACCTGGCCGACGTTCTGCGGGAACGTCACCGGCAGCTTGCCGCCGGGGTTGACCTTGCCGAACACCACGTCGGCGACGGCGTTGCCGGCCTGGAGACCCGGGAACCACGCCTCGAGGATCGCGGGCGAGCTGGCGGCCACCGCGCCCAGCGTCAACGGGCGGCCGTTGAAGAGGACGACGACGACCGGCTTGCCGTTCGCGGCCGCGACGACGCGGTCGATCAGCTGCTGCTGGAGGCCCGGCAGGTCGATGTTGCTGCGCGACTCGGCCTCGCCGCTCATCTCGCGCGGCTCACCGAGGGCGAGCACGATCTGGTCGGCCTGCTGCGCCGCGGCCGCCGCCGCGCCGAAGCCGGCGTCGGACGCGCACTCGTGCGCCGGATCGGCGAGGTCGCTGTTGCTCATCGTGCAGCCCGGGGTGAAAGTGGTGTTCGCGTCCTGCGCCTTGATGCCCGCGAACGCCGTCACCGCGTCCGTGTCCCGACCGACGCCCCACCACGGGCCCAGCATGTCGTGCTGGTCGTTCCCGAGCGGGCCGATCACGGCCACGGACTTGTGCGGGTCGAGCGGCAGCGTGCCCTTGTCGTTCTTCAGCAGCACCATCGACCGGCTCGCCGCGCTGCGCTCCGCGGCCAGGTCGGCGGGCGTCATCGTCTTGCCCGCGATCTTGGTCTGGTCGACGTAGGGATGGTCGAACAGGCCGGCGCGGAACTTCACGCGCAGGATCCGGCGCACGGCGTCGTCGATGCGCGACATCGAGATTCGGTTCGAGGCCAGCAGCTGCTTGCCGAAGTCGACGTAGTTGGTGCTGACCATCTCCATGTCGGTGCCGGCGTTCAGCGCGGCCTGCGCGGCGCCGGGGCCGTCAGCGGCGACGCCGTGCCCGCACGGACCCGAGTCGGGGTTCTTCGGCGGGCAGGCCCGCAGCTCGGCGACCGCCGTGTAGTCGCTTTCGATGAACCCGTCGAAGCCCCAGCGCTGCTTCAGGATGCTGGTCTCGGTGTCGTGGTTCGCGCAACCCGGCACGCCGCTGATGGCGTTGAACGAGCACATCGCCGTGTCGGCGCCGGCGTCGACCGCGGCCTTGAACGGCGGCAGGTAGAAGTTGAACAGCCGCTGCACGGACATGTCGGTCGTGTTGTACTCGCGGCCCCCCTCCGGCTGGCCGTAGGCGGCAAGGTGCTTCGGGCTCGTCACGACCTTGTCGGGCGCGCTGTAGTCGGAGCCCTGCGCCGCCCGCACGCGGGCGGCCGCAATGACCGAGCCGAGGTACGGGTCCTCGCCGGCGCCCTCGGAGATGCGGCCCCACCGCGGCTCGTGCGAGACGTCGACCATCGGGCTGTAGATCTGCTTGATCCCGGTGGCGGCGGTCTCCCGCGCCGCGATCGTGTCGTCCGTGGCCGCCACGTTCGGGTCGAAGCTGCTGGCCTCGGCGAGCGGGATCGGGAACGTCGTGCGGAAGCCGTGGATCGTGTCGTAGGCGAAGAGGATCGGGATGTGCAGCCGGCTCTGCTCGACGGCGACGTGCTGGTAGTGGTCGATCTTCGCCGGGTCGGTCAGGCTGAAGACCCCGCCCACGCCCTTGCGGGCCCCGTCGTCGGTGATCTGCCCGTCGGAGAGCAGCTGGAGTTGCTGGAGCTTCTCGTCGACGGTCATCTTCGACAACAGCGCGTCGATCTTCCGCTCGACGCCCTGGCTCGCCGGCGCGCGCGTCGGCGCGAGGGCGCTGTCGTCGCTCGGCCGCGTGGCGGCGATGACGCCTCCCGCGGCGAGCGAGCTGAGCACCACGATCGCCGCTGCGATCGCCAGCTTGCGTCCCCGTCGATCCATGACCCTCTCCTCCGATGAACGGTCCCGTCGTGCTTCGTCCCCGTCCGCGTCCGTGCTGAAACGTCGCTGGTTCGTTTCTGCACTTCCTTGGGTATGGCGGCGTGCGGCATGGCACTGCGTCGGGTCATCGGCAGCGTCGCGCTGGTCCTGCTGCTCGGGCTGACGGCGCCCGCACGGGCGCCGGCCGACACCAACCTGACGCGTTACGCGCGCGCCACGTGGGCGTCGCTCGCCGCCATGACCGACCCGCATTCCGGGCTGCCGGCGGACAGCCTCGGCGCCGACGGGACGACCAGCGTCCAGACCTCGACGACGAACATCGGCGCGTACATGTGGAGCACGGTCGCGGCGCGACAGCTCGGGATCGTCACGCCGGCCGACGCCGTCGCCCGGCTGTCGAAGACGCTCGGCACCCTGGAGCGCATGGAGCGTGGCCCGAGCGGACAGTTCTACAACTGGTACGACCACCGGACGGGCGCCAAGCTCACGGTCTGGCCCCCGACCGGCGCCGCGCTCACGCCGATCCTGTCGTCGGTCGACAACGGCTGGCTGGCGACCGGGCTGCGGATCGTGGCGCACAGCGTCCCCGAGCTCTCGCGGCGCGCCGGCGCGCTCTACGACCGCATGGACTTCGGCTACTACTACCGGCCGACGGTCAACCGGATCGCCTTCTACGTCGCGCCGGACACCGGCGAGTCGCCGTGCTGCTACGACACGGTGGTCAGCGAGAGCCGGATCGCGAGCTACATCGGCATCGCCAAGGGCGAGCTCCCGCCGAAGGAGTACTACGGCACCTGGCGCTCGTTCCCCGACACCTGCGACTGGAGCTGGCAGGAGACGCGGCCGGTCGGGACGTGGCGGACGTACTTCGGAGTCAACGTGTTCGAGGGCGCCTATCCCTACGCGGGGATGCGCGTGACGCCGTCTTGGGGCGGCAGCATGTTCGAGGCGCTGATGCCGGCGCTGTTCGTACCCGAGGAGCGCTGGGCGCCGCACAGCTGGGGCATCAACCATCCGGTGACCGTGCAGGCGCAGATCTACCACGGGCTCCACGAGGCGGATTACGGCTACTGGGGCTTCTCGCCGTCGAACACTCCGGAGGGCGGCTACTCCGCGTACGGCGTGGACGGGGTCGGGATGGACCCGACGGGCTATCCCTCGAACGAGGACGGCACGCTGGTCGACGCCGGCTTCTCCGGCTGCCCGGGCCGCCCCCCGCAGCCCGCGCCGCCGCCGTCCGCGTACACGAACGGCGTCGTCACGCCCCACGCGGCGTTCCTGGCCCTGCGCTACGCACCCGACGCCGCGCGGGCCGACATCGACAAGCTCGCGCGCGACTTCCCCGGGCTCTACACGAAGTGGGGCTTCCGCGACAGCGTCAACGTCGGCACCGGCCGCGTCTCGGACGCCTACCTGTCGCTGGACCAGGGCATGATCATGGCGGCGCTCGGCAACGCGCTCGGCGACGACGCGCTGCGCAAGGCGTTCTCGGGTCCGGACCTGGAGCGCGCCCTGCGCCCGGTGATCGGCGTCGAGGCGTTCGGCGCTAGGTCCCGCTGAGGGCCTCGCCCCAGCGCTCGCCGAACGCGAACGCCTCGACGGGCTTGCGCGAGAGCTCCGGCCAGCGATCGTTCGCGCGGTGGCCGACCGCGATGTGCGCCGCGATCCCGACCCCCTCGGGCATGCCGAGGAGCTCCCGGACCTCGGGCTCGGCGCCCATCAGGATCGTCGTGAACGCGGCGCCGAGGTTCTCGGCGCGCAGCGCGAGCAGCAGGTTCTGGACGAACGGGTAGATCGACCCGCCGCCGCTGATGCTCTGGCGATGGAGGCCCGCGTCGACGATCGCCAGCGCCGCCATCTCGACGCCGACGACGAGGTGGACCGGCACCTCGTCCAGGTGCTCCGCGAAGTCGTTCGCGCGCCCGGCCCTACGGCCGCCCGGGGAGTCGTCGCCGCGGAACGCCGCGGCGCCGCGCCGCTCGAGGTAGGCGCGCCAGTGCGGCAGGTAGAGGTCGCGCAGCGCGCGGCGCGTGTCGGGCTCGCGGACGACGACCACGCGCCAGCCCTGGCGGTTGCCGCCGCTCGGCGCGAACCGGGCGTTGTCGAGGACGCGCGCGAGCACCGCGGGGTCGACCGGTTCGTCGGTGAAGCGGCGCGTCGTCGGCGCCGTCCGCATCAGCTCGTACAGCGTTTGGGCTTCGGGCGTGGTCATGGCGGCCTCCGGGGATGCGAGTTGAGCCGGATGTAATGTCTTTCGCGCATCATTCCGCGCGATGGTGCTGCTGACCCTCTTCGCGCTCGTCGCGGGCGCCGGGACGGCGATCACTCCGTGCATCCTTCCGGTCCTCCCGGCGCTCCTGTCCGCCGGCGCGACCGGCGGGCGGCGCCGGCCATTGGGGATCGTCACCGGGCTGGCCGTCGCCTACACGATCGCGATCGTCGCGCTGGCCTCGGTGGTCAAGGGCGTGGGCGTCTCCGGGAACCTGACGCGCGACCTGGCGATCGCAGTCCTCCTCGGCTTCGGCGTCATCCTCGCGATCCCGCCGCTGGCGGCCCGGATCGAGGCGTGGCTCTCGCGGCTGTCCCGGTTCGTGCCGACGCCGAAGCGCTCGGGCGACGGCTTCTGGTCGGGGACCGCCATGGGCGCCGCACTCGGATTGCTCGCCGCGCCCTGTGCGGGTCCCATCCTCGCCGCCGTGATCTCCGTCAGCGCGACGCGCGGCGCGTCGCTGAAGCTCGTCGTCATCGGCTTCGCCTACGCGGTCGGGCTCAGTGCCGTGCTGCTCCTCCTCGCGCTCGGCGGCCGCAAGGTCGTCGACCGGATCCGCCATGCGGGCCGCAGCGCCGCGGTGCAGCCGGCGCTCGGCGCGGTGCTCGTCCTCACCGGGGTCGCGATGGCCGCGAACCTCGACACGCGGTTCGAGACCGCGCTCGCCGCCCACGTGCCGAGCTTCCTCACGAACCCGACGAAGTCGCTGGAGGACAGCGCCGCGGTGAAGCGCCGCCTCACCGCCCTGCGCGGCAAGTCGAAGTTCGACTCGGGCACCGCGGTGGCGTCGACGGGCGCGTCGCTGCCGGCGGCCGGCGTCGCGCTCAAGGGCGTGAAGACGCCCTCGCTGCCCCGCCTCGGGCCGGCGCCGGACTTCCAGGGGACCCAGCGCTGGTTCGACACGCCGGGCAACAAGCCGCTGAGCCTCGCGCAGCTGCGCGGGCGCGTCGTCCTCGTCGACTTCTGGACGTACACGTGCATCAACTGCCTGCGGACGCTGCCGTTCCTGACCGCGCTCGACGCGCGCTACCGCTCCGCCGGCCTGACGATCGTCGGCGTGCACACGCCCGAGTTCTCCTTCGAGCACGACGCCGGGAACGTCCGGCGCTCGATCTCGCAGGCGCACATCCGCTATCCCGTCGCCCAGGACAACGGCTACGCGACGTGGAACGCCTGGGGGAACCAGTACTGGCCGGCCGAGTACCTGATCGACTCGGGCGGCCAGGTCCGCCACACGCAGTTCGGCGAGGGCGACTACAAGCAGAGCGAGGCGGCGGTGCGGGCCCTGCTGGCCGAGGCGGGAGCCAGGAGCCTGCCGCCGCCGATCACGGCGAAGGCGATCGTCCCCTCGGCCCTGCTCGCGACGCCCGAGACCTACCTCGGGACCGCGCGCGCCGACCCGCAGCGGCTCCGCGTGTACAAGGGCGTCCACGACTACGGGGCGCCGCCGTCCTCCCTGCCGCTGAGCGCGTTCGCGCTCACCGGCACGTGGCAGGCCACGCCGGAGGCCGCGACGGCGGTCAAGGGCGCCGGCCTCGAGGCCACGTTCCAGGCCGCCGACGTCTACCTCGTCCTCAGCTCCGCGGGCGGGAAGCCGCGACGGATCCGCGTGCTGGTCGACGGCCGCCCGGCCGGCACCGTCACGGTCACGGACCAGCGCCTCTATCGGCTCGTGCACCTGCCGCGCGCCGAACGCCATCGGCTCACGTTGCAGGTCGCGAACGGCCTGTCGGGCTACGCGTTCACGTTCGGCTGAGCCGCGCCTCCGCCCGCCGCAGGTCCTCGGCGTCGTTGACGTTGAAGAACGGCTCGGCGTCGGGCCACTCGAGGATCGTCGGCGCCAGCGCCGCGACGATGGCGGTGAGCGGCTCGTCGGGATCCGCCGCCCGGAGCGCCGCGAGCGCCGC
>JAOPZQ010000689.1 GCA_025964075.1 Solirubrobacterales bacterium
CGCCTCCGCGGAGGCGGCGAGCGCGCGACGGCGGGGCTCGTCGCCGAGCAGCTCGAGGGCTCGCTGCGCGAACTCGTCCGAGGTCGTCGCGGTCTCGGCGGCGATCCCGAACCGCTCCGCCGCCCACGGGACGGTGACCAGGGCCGCGCCGGCCGCCGCCGCCTCGAGCACCTTGAACGGCGTCCCGGTGCCGCCCTCCAGCGGGGCGACCGCGATCCGGGCCCGGCGAAGATACGCGGCGACGCTCTCCACGTCGCTCGCGATCTCGACGCCCTTCACCCCCAGGGTGGACGCGGCCCGTCCCACGATCACCGCGCGAACGGGGCGCGCTTCGCGGATGCGGGGGACGATCTCGTTCGCGAGGCGCAGCGCGGCGGCCCGGTTGGGCGGGTAGCGCATGTTCCCGGAGAGCACGACGTCGATGTCTCGTCGGTGCCCGGGAGGCTCTACGAACACGTCCACGTCGAGGCTCACGGGGATCACCTCGACCCTCGGCGCCGCGGGAAGGTGCTCGGCGTCCTCGGCGGCGGTCACGATCTGGCCCGCCGCCCATCCGGCGACGCGCTGCTCCCACCGCCGGAGCAGGCGTGACTCGACCCTCGCCGCGGTACGCACCGTCCAGGGCTCCGGGCCGGCGGCGCGGCGGGCCATGTTGAGGCTGAGCGCGTCGACATGATCGACGACGCAGGGGCTCGCGGGACGACCGCGGAGGCTGCGAACAGTCATCGCGAGCAGGACGTCGTGGGTCTCGCTCAGGCGCCGAACCATGCTCCAAGCAGGTCCCGGCATCATCCAACCGACCTGCGCCGGTCGTCCGCCGGCGAGGCAGCGCGCCGCGGCGAGCATGCGACGGAAGACGCCGCTCGGCACGGTGACCACGCGCGCGTGGCTCTCCAGCTCGGCGCTCCATCGAGGCTCGCCCGGAGCGGCGGAGCTGAGGACCGTCACGTCGTGCTGCTTCGCGAGCTCGGTCACCCACGACCAGGCGCGCTGCTGGTCGCCCTTGGTGTTGGGCCACGGGAAGCGCGTGACGGCGACGAGCACCCTCATCCGACGGCCTCGGCGTATACGGCGACGTGACGCTCCGCGGCACGGTCCCAGCGGTACTCGCCCGCCCTCGCGACGCCGGCGGCCGCCACGGCGCCCCGGAGCGCGTCATCCCGAGCCAGGCGCCGGACGTGGGCGGCGGCCGAAGGCACCGGAGCCCGCGCATCGACGAGAAGCGCCGCGTCGCCGCCCACCTCACGCGTCGCCGGCGCGACGCCGGTCACCACCGGGGTGCCCAAGGCCATCGCCTCGAGCACCGGAAGGCCGAAGCCTTCGCTCCGGCTCAGGTACACCAAGGCGAGCGCCCCGCGCACGAGCTCCTCGAGCGCGGGGCGCGCGAGGTCGGCGTGCACGACGACGGTCCCGTCCCGGAGCTCGGCGGCCGCCGCCTCGACGAATCCGTTCGGTACTCCGGCGCGCGAGGTCACGTGGAGGCGGCTCACGTCCGGGCGCGAGGCGCGGAAGACCTCCAGCGCCGCGTCGAGGCCCTTCCGGGGGTCTCGCCCGCCGAACGCGACGAGGTAGCGAGCGGCCGAGGACGGTGCGGTGCCGGTCGCATCCGGCACCGTGACACCGTGCGGCACCACGGTCGCGACTCGGCCGAACCGGCGCTCGAGCTCGCTCGCGGTGGTCGCGCTGACGGCGATCAGGCCGCGCGCGGCGCGGACCGCCCGGGGCACGATCCAGCGTTCGTATGCGTGCCCTGCCGTCTGGCGGAGCGACTTCGGGGGCGCTCCGCTCTCGAAGAAGATCAGGTCGTGGATCGTGAGCACGGCGGGCACGGGACCGGGCGCCGGCCAGCCCGTGTTCCCCGTGAAATGCACCACGTCGAGGCTCAGTCTCCGTGCGAGGCGCCGCCCCGGCGAGAGATCGAGCCACGGGTACGGCCGGCGTCCCACGCGATCGATCGCGGCGATCCCGGGCGGCGCGGCTTGAGCGCTTCCGAGCCAGACGATCTCCACGTCGCCGCGAGCGACGAGCGCGCGGGTCAGCGAGGTCACGTACGTCGCGATGCCCAGGCCGGGACCGACGAGTCGCGCGTCCATCCCGATTCGCATCGCGGATACCCTAGGCGCGATGCGGGCGGCCCCGGTCACCACACGGCGCCCGTGTCCCCTCTGTGGCGGTCGCCGGGCTCGCCGCCGCTGGCGGGAAGGTGCCTTCGACTACGCCGGCTGCGTCCGCTGCGGGGCCTTCTTCGCCGATGTCGAAGAGCGCCGCTACGAGGAGCTCCGTCACAACGTCTGGGACGACGAGACGCCGAGCGACGACGCGCTCCGCTTCTACGGAGATGCGCGAGCCAGGGCTCATCTGGCGTTCCTGCGCCGCTGCCGCCCGTTCGGGGGGCGCCGACTCCTCGACGTCGGCTGCGGCATGGGGTTCTTCCTGGAGCGCGCGAGCGTCGACGGGTGGGACTCGTGGGGGTGCGAGCCCTCCCCGTGGTGGGCGGAGGCGGCCGGGCGCCGCGTCGGCGCCGGCCGCGTCTTCCGGGGACGAGTCGAGGACATGGCAGAGCGGCGCGCCGAGTTCGACCTCGTCACGGCGTGGGACGTGCTCGAGCACGTGTTCGATCCGCTCCCGTTCCTGCGCCGGATCGCGGAGCTCCTTGCCCCGGGTGGGCGGCTGTTCCTCCGCACGCCCAACCTCGCCTACGTCCTCCCCGTGTATCGCGCCCGCCGGCGGCTCGGTCATCGAGTCGAGCTGGGACCGACGAACCACGTCGTGTACTTCAGCGCCCGAACGCTGCGTCGCGCCCTGTCCGACGCCGGGCTGGCGCCCCAGCGCTGGCTGGCATTGCCGCCGCCGCAGGTGGCGACCTTCGGCGATCGAGTCGACGAGCGCTACGCGCCGGCACGCTCGGCGACCGTGGCGGCGAAGAACGCGTGGGCTTCGGTGGGGCAAGTGGCGGCGAGCGCCTCGGCGGGACGCTTGAGCCTGGCGTCCGATCTCGACGTGATCGCCGGCAAGCGCCCGCTCGCGTGACCAACCGGGCGCTCGCGCTACTCGCAGCGGGCGTGGCCATCGCCAGCGCCGTGCTCGGGAGCACCGTGGGCGGCTCCGGCGCCGCCGTCCTGCTCGTACTGCTGCAGATCGCGGGTCTGGGCGTGTGGTTCCGGGCGGGGTGGCGGATCAGACGAGGCTGGGCGACCGCCAACTTCGTCACCGGAGCGGCTTGGCTTGCCCTGTTCCTCGGCCCGTGCGCGGTCTACGCGGTGGCGCCGCGCCATCTGCCCGGGCTCGACGCCGCGGGCGCGATCGGGGTGGTCGACGTGTCGCTCTTCGCGCTCCTCGCCGGTTACGTCCTGACGATGCGATCGGCGCCGGTCGTCGCCGAGCGGCGGCGGATCGAGGTGCGTCCGACGCGGGAACGGCCGGCTCGGGCCGTCGCGTGGTTCGTCGTCGGACTGGCCGGGCTGGCAGTGCTGCTGGCCCATGCGGGGGGCCCCGCCGCGTACCTGTCGCACCTCGGCGAGACCGCCGGCCTCAACTCCGGCCTCTTCTACGTCGTGTGGATCGCGCTGGCGCTGCGCTTCGCACCCTTCGCGCTGGTCTTCGTGCGCTGGCTGCGCGGTGTGCCCGTGGGACCTGCTGTGACCGCACTCGTCCTCGCCGGACTGGCGCTCGTGATGTTGACCGGGGCCCGGTCCTTCGTGGCGGTCGGCGCCGTGCAGCTCGTCCTCGCCAGCGCGCTGCTGCGGGGACGCCCCTCGCTCGCGAGGCTCGCCCCGATCGCCCTCGTGGCCGGCGTTGCACTGGTCTTCGGCCTCGGGACGATCAAGCGCCATCAGTCCTACAACGCCCAACATCCCGGGGCGCAGCTCAGCCTCTGGACGTATGCCACGGACGTCGCTCCCTCGAGCCTCGTCGACGCCTATGTGAACAACTACGTCGACACCGTCCGGCTCGTCGCGGTCGCGCGCTCGATCGTGCCGAAGCTCGCGCCCTACGAGGGCCCGCGGCCGCTCGTCGAGCTCGCGCTCAAGCCCGTCCCGAGCTCGATCAGGCCGAACGTCCACCGCAATCGGGAGATTGCGAAGGTGTTCGATCCTCACGGCGGCTTCGCCTACGCCGAGCCGTTGCAGGCCACCGCCTATCTCGCCGGCGGCCCCTTCGTCGTCGCGCTGGCGTTCGCTCTCGTCGGGCTGGTGGTGGGAAGGCTCGACCGCTGGCTGGCGACTCCCGCCCTGCGGTCTCCGGTGGCAACGGCGGCGGCCATCTCACTCTGCGTCCAGATCCCGGTCATGCTCCGCTCCGGTGTGCCCAACGGGGTCGCGTTCCTCGGCATCGAGGTGCTCGGCACCGCCGCGGTCACGTGGAGCGTCTGCGGCGGATCCCTCCTCACTCGCCGCCGCCGGCCAGCACCGTCCTCACCGTCGCGGCGATGATCCGCACGTCGAGCGCGAGGCTCTGGTGCTTGATGTAGTAGAGGTCGTACTCGAGCTTCTCGGCCGCGCCCTGGAGCGAACCGCCGTATCCGTGGTTGATCTGCGCCCAGCCGGTGAGCCCCGGACGGACCGTTTGGCGCGCGGGGTATTTGGTGATGGCGGACTCGAGGCGCTCGACGATCCCCGGCTGCTCGTGTCGCGGGCCCACCAGGGACAACTGGCCTCGCTTCACG
>JAOPZQ010000690.1 GCA_025964075.1 Solirubrobacterales bacterium
CCACCCCTCGCCCCACGGCCTCGGCCGCCGCGAGCTCCTCGGGGCCCGCCTCCGCCGGACCCACGACCGCGATGTAGGCCGCGGCGCTCAGCGCACGACGAAGTTGACGAGCTTGCCCGGCACGACCACGACCTTCGCCACATCGTGGCCGTCCAGGTGCGCCTCCACCCCCCGCGCGTCCCGGCACAGGGACTCGAGCTCCTCGCGCGAGGCATCGGTCGGCGCCTGCACGCGGTCGCGCACGCGCCCGTTGACCTGGCAGACGAGCTCGAAGGTGTCGCGCTCGAGCAGGGCCGGGTCGGCCTCCGGCCACCGCGTCTCCCAGACGCGGTCGCCGGTCAGCATCTCGTAGACCTCGGCCGCCACGTGCGGAGCGAAGGGGAAGATCAGCGACGCCGCGGTCGCCGCCGACCCGCGCCGGGCGCCCGCGCCCGCCTGGTCGCGCAGCCGGTAGGACTCGTTGACCAGCTCCATGACCGCGGAGATGGCCGTGTTGAACGCGAACCGGCCCGTCATGTCCCGCGTCACTCGCTCGATCGTCCAGTGCGTCTTGCGCAGCAGCTCGAGATCGGCGCCTTCGGGCGACGCGGGCGCCGGCTCGTCCTCGGTCGTCGTCGCCAGCTCGTGGCCGAGCCGCCAGAGCCGGCCCAGGAACCGGTGCATGCCCTCGACGCCGGTGTCCGACCACGCCGCGTCCTGCTCGGGCGGACCCACGAAGAGGACGTAGGCGCGGACGCTGTCGACGCCCAAGCGCTCGATCAGCGGCGCGGGCGAGACCACGTTCCCGCGCGACTTCGACATCTTCTGGCCGTCGGGCCCGAGGATCATGCCCTGGGTGAACAGCGCGGCGAAGGGCTCCTGCACGTCGAGGAGGTCCATGTCCGCCAGCGCCTTCGTGAAGAAGCGCGCGTAGAGCAGGTGGAGGATCGCATGCTCGACCCCGCCGATGTACTGGTCGACCGGCATCCACTTCGCCAGTGCCGCGCGGTCCCACGGGGCGGAGTCGTTGTTCGGGTCGCAGTAGCGCAGGAAGTACCAGGACGAGTCGACGAACGTGTCCATCGTGTCCGTCTCCCGCTCCCCCTCGCCGCCGCAGCGGGGGCAGGTGACGCGCACCCACTCCGTCACCTGGGCGAGCGGCGACCGGCCCCGCGGCGCGTAGTCCTCGACGTCGGGCAGCTCGACGGGGAGGTCCTCCTCGGGGACCGGCACGATCCCGCAGCTCGGGCAGTGGATCACGGGGATCGGGCAGCCCCAGTAGCGCTGGCGAGAGAGGAGCCAGTCGCGCAGGCGATAGCTCACGGTCGCGTGGCCGCGCCCCTCGCGGTCGAGCCACTGGACGATGCGCTCGCGCGCCTCGCTGCTCGGCAGCCCGTCGAAGTCCGGATGGGAGCTCACGATCGGTCCGTCGCCCGTGCACGGAAGGTCCCCGCAGTCGACGACGCGCCGGACCGGAAGGTCGAACGCCGTCGCGAACGCGTAGTCGCGCTCGTCGTGGGCGGGCACCGCCATGATCGCCCCGGTGCCGTACTCCATCAGCACGTAGTCGGCGACGTACATGGGGATCTCCTCGCCGTTCACCGGATTGGTGATCGTGCGGCCGAGGAACACGCCCGTCTTCGGCTTCTCGACGTCCGCGCGCTGCTCGGGCGACTCGGTCAGCACGCGGTTCACGTACTCGTGGACCGCCTGCTCCTGCCCGGTGCCCTCGGCGAGGCGGAAGACGTCCGGGTGCTCGGGCGCCATGACGAAGAACGTGGCGCCGAACAGCGTGTCGGGACGCGTGGTGAACACCGGGTAGTCGGCGCCGACGCTCTCGCAGCGGAAGACGACCTCGGCCCCCTCGGAGCGGCCGATCCAGTTGCGCTGCATGGTCTTGACGTGCTCCGGCCAGTCGATCGCGTCGAGGTCGTCGAGGAGCCGGTCCGCGTAGTCGGTGATGCGGAAGAACCACTGCTCGAGCTGGCGGAGCTCGACGAGGTGGCCGCAGCGCTCGCAGCGCCCGTCGACGACCTGCTCGTTGGCGAGGACCGTCTGGTCGTTCGGACACCAGTTGACCGCCGCCTCCTTGCGGTAGGCCAGGCCGCGCTCGAACAGCTTCAGGAAGATCCACTGCGTCCAGCGGTAGTAGCGGGGCTCGTGCGTTCCGAACTCGCGCGACCAGTCGATCGAGATCCCCCACCGGCGGAACTGCTGCTGGAAGGCGCGAATCGAGGCCTCGGTCGACTTGCGCGGGTGGACGCCGGTCTTGATCGCGTTGTTCTCGGCCGGGAGGCCGAAAGCGTCGTAGCCCATCGGATGGAGGACGTGCGCGCCGTGGCGGCGGCGGAAGTGCGCGACCGCGTCCCCGACGGAGTAGGTCTTCATGTGGCCGATGTGCGGCTCGCCGCTGGGGTAGGGCAGCATCTCCAGCACGTAGGCCTTGTGGGGATGCGGGTCGTTCGTGACCTCCCACGTGTGCTCACGCTCCCAGATCGCCTGCCACTTGGGCTCGATCTGACTCGGGTCGTAGCGTGGTGCGGCCATCGGGACGGTGAGGTTAGCTTGGTCCCTGGCGCCGTTCTTGCGCGCCCGGTGGCGCTGGGGTCCTACCATGGCTCGAACCATGGCCGGCTCCGATGTGTCCGCCGCGCGAGTCGCCGCGATCCTCACCGCGGCGGAGGACGCCGCGGAGCGGATCCGCGCCGAGGCCGAGTCGCGGATGGAGGCGCGGATCGCCGAGGGCGACCGGGCGGCGCAGAACCGGGTGCGGGCGGCCGAGGAGGAGGCGGAGGAGCTCGTCGCCGAGGCGCGGGCCGAGGCCGACCGGGTCCGCGCGGAGGCG
>JAOPZQ010000005.1 GCA_025964075.1 Solirubrobacterales bacterium
CATCGTGCTGCTGGTCGCCGTCTTCATCCTCCTGAAGGTGGTCATCCACGTCGTCCTGTGGCTGGTTGGCGCGATCGTCGTCGTCGTCGCGATCGGCGCGCTGCTCTGGGCGCTCAACACGCTGCTCTAGGGCGCCGGCGTGGAGGGCCTCGCGCTGGTCCCGATAATGCTGGCGTTCGGGATCTCCGGCGGCCTGGTCGGCCGACGGAAGGGGAGCTCGTTCTGGATCTGGTTCGTGATCAGCATGATCCCGCCGTTCATCGGGCTCCTGGCGGCGATCTTCTACCGCTACGAGACCGACGAGCTGCGGCGCCCGTGCCCGTCTTGCGGCCGTGTCCTGAGGATCAGCGACGCGGTCTGCACGCGGTGCGGGAAGGACCTCGAATGGCCGGAGTTCGCGCTGCCGCCGAAGACCGCTCCACCTGTCCGATAGGCCGAAATCCCCTGGTACACTCGGCTCTCTTGGCCGCGTAGGGACTGCCCACCCCGTCCCGGCGCGGCCTGACCCGTCCCCGAAAGGAGCCGATCAGCGATGCGTGCCGTCGACGCCCTCATGGAGTGCCTCAAGGCCGAGGGAGTCGACGTCGTATTCGGCATTCCGGGCGGCGCGAACCTCCCCACCTACGACGCCTTCTACGAGGCGGGCATCCGCCACATCCTCGTGCGCCACGAGGCCGGCGGCGGTCACGCCGCCGAGGGCTACGCGAAGGCGAGCGGTCGCGTCGGCGTGTCCCTGGGCACGAGCGGCCCCGGCGCCACCAACCTGGTGACGCCGATCTGCGACGCGATGATGGACTCCGTGCCGGTGGTCTTCATCACCGGTCAGGTGCGAACCGAGCTGCTCGGCACCGACGGCTTCCAGGAGGCGGACATCCTCGGCATCACGATGCCGATCGTCAAGCACTCCTTCATGATCCAGCACCCGCTGGAGATCCCGCGGACGATCCACGAGGCCTTCCACGTCGCGCGCAGCGGCCGGCCCGGTCCGGTCGTCGTCGACATCCCGGTCGACCTCTCACGCGTCGACATCGAATACGAGCCCGCGGGCGAGGTGCACCTGCCGGGCTACCAGCCGACGACCGAAGGCAACCAGAAGCAGATCCGCCTGGCGGCCAAGGCGATGGTCGGCGCGCGCCGCCCGGTGCTCTACGTGGGCGGCGGCGTCGTCAACGCGAACGCCTCGGCCGAGCTCACCGAGCTCGCGCTCGCCGACCGGCTGCCGGTGACCTGCACGCTGATGGGCCTCGGCGCGTTCCCCGCGCCGCACCCGCAGTGGCTGGGGATGTTGGGCATGCACGGCACGCGCACGGCGAACTACGCGATGGACGAGGCCGACCTGATCTGCGCGATCGGCGCGCGGTTCGACGACCGCATCACCGGCAAGCTGTCGGAGTTCGCGCCGCGGGCGAAGTTCATCCACATCGACGTCGATCCCGCCGAGATCTCGAAGAACGTCCCGGCGCACATCCCGATCGTCGGCGACGCGAAGAACATCCTGCCGCGGTTGCTCAACGAGTACCGCGCGCTCGAGCCGGACACCTCGCGGCTCGACGGCTGGTGGGAGCGGATCGACGGCTGGCGGCGCCAGCACCCGCTCGGCTACGAGGATTCGGCCGACGCCGAGATCAAGCCCCAGCGGCTCGTCCAGGCGCTGTACGAGGCCACGGGCGGCGACGCCGTCGTGACCTCGGACGTGGGCCAGCACCAGATGTGGGCGGCGCAGTACTACCACTTCAACGCGCCGCGCAACTGGATCAACTCCGGGGGCCTCGGCACGATGGGCTTCGGTCTTCCGGCCGCGATGGGAGCGGCGGTCGCGCGGCCCGACGACACGGTCATCTGCATCGCCGGCGACGGCTCGGTCCAGATGAACATGCAGGAGCTCGCGACGTGCGCCGAGAACGGCATACCGATCAAGGTGTTCGTGATGAACAACGGCTACCTCGGGATGGTCCGCCAGTGGCAGGAGCTGTTCTGGGACAAGCGCTACTCCCAGGTCGACATGGGCCGCTGGCCCGACTTCGTCAAGCTCGCGGAGGCCCACGGCGCCACGGGCATGCGGTTCACGGAGAAGAGCACGCTCGTCGACGACATCAAGACGGCGCTCGCCACCGACGGACCGGTCCTCGTCGACGTCCGCGTCACGCGCGAGGAGAACACGTACCCGATGATCCCGGCCGGCGCCGCCGCCCGGGACATGGTGGGCTGAGCGATGGGCGAACCGGGAACCAAGGAGGTCATCTCGCTCGAGGAGCTCGAGGCGGCCGGCATGGGTCGCACGGGGCGCAAGCACCTCCTCTCGATCCTCGTCGAGAACAAGCCGGGTGTCCTGTCGAGGGTCACGGGGCTGTTCGCCCGCCGCGGATTCAACATCGACACGCTGGCGGTAGGACCCACCGACGACCCCTCGCTCTCGCGGATCACGCTCACGCTCGACGGCGCGCTTCACCCGATCGACCAGGTCACGAAGCAGCTGCACAAGCTGATCAACGTGCTGAAGATCCGCGACCTCGAGCCGGACGAGACGCTGGCGCGCGAGCTGGCGCTGTTCAAGATCTCGGCGGACGGGGCGCAGCGCGCGGAGATCACCCAGCTGGTCGAGATCTTCCGCGGGAAGATCGTCGACGTGAACCGCCGCGCGATGGTCGTCGAGATCACCGGGACGCAGGACAAGATCGAGGCGTTCGAGCGGCTCGTCCGGCCGTTCGGCCTCGTCGAGATGGCCCGCACGGGCGAGATCGCGATCTCCCGCGGGCGCGGCGAAACCTAGGCTTGCCCGGCCTCCGCCACCGGGACGATCCGTTCGCCCTGGCGCCGCCCGAACGGTGGGCGCTCGGGGCGCGGGCGACGCAGGCCGTGCGCCGCGCGAGGGCCGGCGCGGGAGAGGCTCTGGCGAGCCTGACGCTGCCGCTGAGGGCGACGGTCGATCCGAGCGCCGTCGTCGCGGCGTCCCGGCGCCCAGGGGAGCCGTGGTTCTGCTTCGAGCAGCCCGACGGGGAGGGCTCGGCGCTCGCCGGCCTCGGCGCGGT
>JAOPZQ010000011.1 GCA_025964075.1 Solirubrobacterales bacterium
ACGGCGCTCCCGCCGAACCCCCCGCGCCGGCCGACGACGCCGCACGGGAGTGAAGACCCAGACCAAGTCGGCGGCCAAACAGCTCCTCGAGCTGGTGGTGATCGTCGCGACGGCGCTTGGTCTCGCGTTCGGGATCCAGGCGTTCCTGGTCAAGCCCTACCGAATCCCGAGCGGATCCATGGAGCCGACGCTGAAGATCGGTCAGCGCGTCCTCGTGAACCGGATCGGTACGCACTTCGGCGATCCCAGCGTCGGCGACATCGTCGTCTTCCACCCGCCGAAGAACTACGACTCCGGCTGCGGGAACCCGCGCGAGGGCCACGAGTCCGGCGCGCCGTGCGCCGTTGCTGGGTCCACGCGCTCCAGCGAGAACTTCATCAAGCGCGTGGTCGCCGGCCCCGGTGACACCGTGCGGATCGTCAACGGTCACGCGGTCGTGAACGGCAAGCGCGAGAAGGACGGCTACATCCGGCCTTGCGACGTCGGCCAGGACTGCAACTTCCCGAAGACCATCAAGGTCCCGCCCGGCGAGTTCTTCATGATGGGCGACAACCGCGGCCAGTCCGACGACAGCCGTTTCTGGGGCCCGGTCCCGAAGAAGTGGATCATCGGGTCGGCGTTCGCCACGTACTGGCCGATCGATCGCATCGGGCTGCTGTAACGGCCGGGTAGCGCAGCCCGGTTCCTATACGCTCGCGGTCCGGCTAACCTGGCCCCGGTGCGCCTCGCCCTGCCCCGCCGTCGCGCCAAGCGCGACGCGCCGCCGAAGTCGACGGCTGAGCAGTTCATCGAGCTCCTCGTCATCGTGGCGGTCGCGGTCGGGCTGGCGTTCCTGATCCAGGCGTTCGTGGTCAAGCCCTACCGGATCCCGAGCCCGTCGATGGAGCCGACCCTGAAGGTCGGACAGCGGGTGCTCGTGAGCCGGATCGGCACGCACTTCGGGAACCCCGGCATCGGCGACATCGTCGTCTTCCATCCACCCCAGGGCGCCGACCCGCAGCAGCCGGTATGCGGCAACCTCACCGAGGGAACGATCGGCGGCGCCCCGTGCGGGATATCGACGCCGCAACGGTCCTCGCAGACGTTCATCAAGCGCGTCGTCGCCGGTCCCGGAGACACCGTCCGCATCATCGACGGGCACGCAATCGTCAACGGCAAGCGCCAGAAGGACAACTACATCGCCCCCTGTCAGTCCGCCGGGTCGTGCACGTTCCCCAAGACCATCACCATTCCCTCCGGGGAGTACTTCATGATGGGGGACAA
Organism: Solirubrobacterales bacterium; assembly: GCA_025964075.1. Taxonomy (GTDB): domain Bacteria; phylum Actinomycetota; class Thermoleophilia; order Solirubrobacterales; family Solirubrobacteraceae; genus JAOPZQ01. The sequence continues at coordinate 1,264 of JAOPZQ010000011.1, forward strand.
CCGTGGCAGGTCCGACGACAGCAGGTTCTGGGGCCCCGTTCCGAAGCGATGGATCATCGGTGGCGCCTTCTTCACCTACTGGCCCCCCGACCGCATCGGCTTCCTCTGACGTGCCGGCGCCCTCGCGGGTGCCCGCAGCGCGGAGGTCCTCGCGCCCCAACCGGCCGGGCCGGCGCCTGATCCAGTTCGACCGCTCGCTCGGCGTGAGGTTCGTGGCGGGAGCGGACGAGGCGGGCCGGGGCTGCCTCGCCGGCCCGCTCGTGGCCGCGGCGGTGCTGTTCGACTACGAGCAGCTCGGCCCCCGCCAGGTCCGGGCGCTCGCCGCTCTCAACGACTCGAAGCAGCAGACCGAGGCCGGCCGCGAGAGCCTGCTGCCCCTGATCCTCCGCACCGCGGTCAAGGTGGCCGTGGTCTCCCGCTGTCCGCGCGGCATCGACGCCCGCGGCCTGCACGTGACGAACCTCGCCGCCCTGCGCGACGCGCTGCTCCGGGTCGTCGTCCCCGGCGCGCTCGCACTGAGCGACGGATTCCCGGTCGCCGACGTGGGCTGCCAGCAGCGCGCCGTCGTCGGCGGCGATGCGACCAGCGCCGCGATCGCCGCGGCCTCCGTCCTCGCGAAGGTCACGCGCGACCGCTACATGCGCCGCGCGCACGAGCTTCATCCCGAGTGGGACTTCGCGCAGCACGTCGGCTACGCCACGCCCGAGCACCGCGCGGCGATCATGCGCCATGGCGTGTCGCCGCTGCACCGGCTGTCGTTCCAGTCGACGGCCTACCAGCAGCTGGCTCTGTAACCGCGCCGCCCGAATCAAAACGCCCCCTCCACGTGCTCGAGCGCCACGAGGCGCCCCCTCGTGTCGAGCGCGACGCCGATCGCGTCGAAGCGGAGCTCACGCGTGCGCGGGCGGTCGTGATCCTCCGCGAGCCACGCGCTCGCCATCCGCCGGACCTGGCCCTGCTTGCCCTCCCGAACGGACTCGAGCGGCGACCGGCTCGCGCCGCGACGGGTCTTCACCTCGGCGAACACCAGCGTGCGGCCATCGGACGCGATGACGTCGATCTCCCCGTAGCGCGTGCGGTGGTTGCGCGCGATGACGGCGTAGCCGAGGCGCTCGAGATGGGCGACGGCGAGATCCTCGCCCCGGCGGCCGAGCGCGCCGCGATGGTCGGATGCGGACATGTCCGAGACCGTAGGAGCGATCGCGTGCCGTGTGGCGCGCGGACTGCGCCAATTCTGCAACGGACCAGTGCCAATTTCGCGCGGGTCGGGACTGTCCCCCGCGGACGGGTGCCGCACGCGGCCCCGCGGTAGCCCCGCGCGCCCCGTCGGACACCACCCGACAACGGCCGGCTGCGAGGGAAGGGGACCGTCGCCGGGGCGGAGATGAGCCGTCGGATCGTGCGAACGTCCCTTTGGTGCGCGTACGCCGCACCAGAAGCACGTTCACCGAGCGAACGTGCATTTGCCGCCCCCTGTGGGGCGGTAGATGCACGTTCGCGCGAGTTGCGGCCGCGACCGCCGCGTGGAGGCCGGAGCACCGCGTGCCCGCGCACCTCCTCCCGCGTGGCTCTCGCTCGGACCGGCGGCGTCGCCGGGCGCCGCCGCGACCGTCGCCGGCCCGGTCCGACGCCCACTTCCGTGCGCGCCCGAAGCGCTCCGCCAAATCGGCACGAAGTCGTCACGAAGTTGGCACGAAGCGTGCGCCACACGGCACGCGCTGACGCCTACCGTGGCTCACGTGCTCGCCAGCGTGACCACCTTCGCGATCAGCGGCCTCGAGCCGCGTCGCGTGACCGTCGAGGTCGACATCCGGCCGGGGCTGCCCGCCTTCCGGGTCGTCGGGCTGGGCGATGCCGCCGTGCGCGAGGCGCGCGAGCGCGTGCGCGCGGCGCTCCTCAACTCCGGTTTCGAGTTCCCCATGCGGCGCATCACCGCGAACCTCGCGCCGGCGTCGCTGCGCAAGATCGGCCCGGGGTTCGACCTGGCGCTGGCCGTCGGCGTGCTGTGCGCGAGCGGCCAGGTGCCCGCCGACGCGCCGAGCGAGCACGCGGTCTTCGGCGAGCTCGGGCTCGGCGGCGACGTCCGGCCGTGCAACGGAACGCTCGC
>JAOPZQ010000018.1 GCA_025964075.1 Solirubrobacterales bacterium
GCGGCGCTCAGGTCCTCGCCCAGCACCTCGCGCACGACCCCGGGGCCGGTGAGGAACATCGTCGCCGCCTCGGTCATCACCACGAAGTCGGTGAGCGCGGGCGAGTAGGCGCCGCCCCCGGCGCTCGTCCCGACGACGACGGAGATCTGCGGCACGACGCCGGAGAGCTGGACGGTCGCGCGGAAGATCCGCCCGTAGCCGCCCATCGCGTGCAGGCCCTCCTGCATCCGAGCGCCGCCCGACGCGACGAACGAGACGACCGGGGAGCGCGAGCGCGCGGCGAGCTCGAGCGTCCGGCAGATCGTGTCGGCGTGCGCGGCGCCGAGCGAGCCGCCCGCGAACGCGGCGTCCTGCGCGTAGCAGAACACCTGGCGCCCGGCGACCCGGCCGGCCCCGGCGATCACGCCGTCGCCGGCGACGGCCTTCGCGCCCATGCGCGTCGACGTGACCGCGGTGCGGATCGGCGCGAACGACCCGGGGTCGCACAGCGCCTCGAGCCGCGACGTCGGCGTCGCGCGCTCGCGGACCGACTCGATCGCGCGGAGCGCGCTGGTGCTCACGCCTCGGCCCCCTTGATCACCAGCACGACGTTGTGGCCGCCGAACCCGAACGAGTTCGAGATCGCCACCGGCGTGTGCCCGTTCGTCGACATCTCGCGCGGGCCCTCGGGGACGTAGTCGAGGTCGAGCTCGGGATCGGGCTGCTCGTAGCCGACGGTGGGCGGGATCAGCCGCCGCTCCAGGGCGATCGCCGTGGCGATCGCCTCGACGGCGCCGGCGGCGCCGAGCAGGTGGCCGATGACGGACTTCGTCGAGGAGATCGGCACGTTGTAGGCCTCGTCGCCCAGCGCGGTCTTGAGGGCCCGCGTCTCGGCCGCGTAGTTCAGCGGTGTCGACGAGCCGTGGGCGTTGACGTAGTCGAGGTCGCCGGGCGCCACGTCCGCGTCCTTCATCGCCAGGGAGATCGCCCGCGCCGCGGCGCGCCCGGTCGGCTCCGGGGCGGTCAGGTGGAACGCGTCGGCGGTCGACGCGTAGCCGGCGATCTCGCCGAGGATCTGCGCGCCGCGAGCCATCGCCGCCTCGCGCTCCTCGATCACCAGCATGCCGGAGCCCTCGCCCATGACGAAGCCGTCGCGGCGGGCGTCGAAGGGCCGGGACTCGCCGGTCGGCGACAGCGCCTGCATCGATGCGAAGCAGCCGCGCGCGAGCGGCGTGAGCGTCGCCTCGGCGCCGCCGGCGACGACGGCGTCGACCTCTCCGTACTGGATCAGCCGCAGCGACTGGCCGAGCGCGTTGGCGCTGGCGGCGCAGGCGGAGACGATCCCGTAGGCCTGGCCCTGGAGCCCGTGGCGCATCGCGACCTGCCCGGCGGCGGCGTTCGGCATCAGCATCGGGATGCCGAGCGGCGAGAGCGCCTTCGGGCCCTTGTCGAGCAGCACGCCGACCTGCGCCTCGAGGCTGATGAGGCCGCCGATGCCGCTCGAGACGACGCAGCCGATGCGCTCCGCGTCGTACGGCGCGCCGCCGCTCCACCCGGCGTCGGCGATCGCCTGGTCGGAGGCGGCCAGCGCGAGCTGGGCGAAGCGGTCGCTGCGCCGGATGTCCTTGTTCGAGAGGTGCTCCTTGGGCTCGAAGTCGGTGCACGCGCCCTCGCCGCCGTCCAGGCCGTGCTCGCCCGCCAGCCAGCGGTCGATCAGCGGCGCGGTGCCGACGCCGAGAGGCGTGATCGCCCCGACGCCCGTGATGACTGCGCGACGGACGGTCATCCGCTTCGCGCCACGATCAGGTCGACGGCGTCGCCCACGGTCTTCATGTCCTTCATGTCCTCGCTCTTCAACTCGACGCCGTACTCCTCCTCGACGATCTGCGCGAGCTCGACGAGGTCGAGGGAGTCGATGTCGAGCTCCTCGAACGACGCCTCGCGCGTGACGGACTCGGGGTCGGGGCCGAAGGACGCGATCGCCTCGACGACGCGGGCCTGGACCTGATCTGGGGTGGCAGTGGCCATGGTTTCGGTACGGCTCCTTTCAGGCGGTCATGCCGCCGTCGACGGTGAGGACGGTGCCGGTGACGTAGCTTGCCTGCTCTGACGCCAGGAAGGCGACGCAGGCTGCCACCTCCTCCGGCGTCCCCACCCGTCGGGCGGGTACGGCGGCGAGCAGCTCGCCGCCCAGGTCTTCGGTCATGTCGGTGGCGATCAGGCCGGGGGCCACGGCGTTCACCGTGACGCCGCGGCGCGCCACCTCGGCGGCGACGGTCTTCGTCAGGCCCACGAGCCCCGCCTTCGAGGCGGCGTAGTTCGCTTGGCCGGGGTTGGCGTGGAGGCCGACGACCGAGGCCATGTTGACGATCCGGCCGAACCGCGCCCGGAGCATCGGCCCGAGCGCGCGGCGCGTGGTGCGGAAGGCGGCGGAGAGATTGGTGTCGATGACGGTCGCCCAGGCCTCGTCGTCGATCTGGGGCGAGAGCGCGTCGGCGCGCACTCCGGCGTTGTTGACGAGCACGAGCACGCGTCCGTAGCGCTCCTCGAGCTCGGTGAAGAGCCGCTCGACCGAGTCGCGATCGACGACGTCGCCGGCCAGCGCGACGGCCTGGCCCCCGGCGGCCTCGATGTCGCGGACGACGCCCTCGGCGGCGTCGGCGCCGGTGCG
>JAOPZQ010000486.1 GCA_025964075.1 Solirubrobacterales bacterium
GCGCGATCGAGGACGAACGTCGCGGGCAGGTGGCCGAGCAGCGCCACGCCGGCGAGCACGCGGCCCGCCTCGGCGAGCACGAGCATCGCCTCGAGCGGGCCGAGCCCGGCGCCGCCGTGCTCCTCGCCGATCAGGAGCCCGGTCCAGCCGGCGGTCTTCGCCGTCGGCCACAGGTCCGGCAGCGCCTCGCCCTCGAGGGCGCCACGCGCGGCGGCCACCGTCTCGAAGCGCGACAGCGCGTCGCGAGCGGCCTCCTGCAGGAAGATCTGCTCGTCGGACAGTGCGAAGTTCATGCGCTCGCCTTGGCCCGCAGCTCGCTGAACGGCACGCCCTTGTCGAGCCGCGGCTCCGGCGGCAGGCCGAGCACCCGTTCGCCGACGGTGTTGCGGAGGATCTCCTCCGTGCCGCCGGCCGACTTGAGCCCGGGCAGGAACGACGTGAGGTAGGACCACTCGCCCTCCTCGAGCGCCGAGGGCCCGAGCGTGTCGGCGATCAGGTCGGCGGCCTCGATCGCGGCGCGGACGGCGGTGATCTTGCTCATCCCCGCCTCCGGGCCCGGGATCTGGCCTCGCTGGATCGCGGTGAGGATCCGGTAGCCGGTGAAGCGCAGCGCGAGCAGGTCCGCCGAGATCGCTCCGAGGCGCTGGCGCACCTCCGGGTCGCGGGCCGCGTCCGGGTCGGCGGCGAGCGCCGCAGCGAACCGGTCGGCGCGGTAGCCCATGCCCTCCGAGCCGGCGCCGATCGTCACGCGCTCGAACATCAGCGTCGTCAGCGCCACGCCCCAGCCGCCGTCCACCGGACCGACCTCGGACCCCGGGTCGAGGTGGACGTCGTCGAAGAACACCTCGTTGAACTCGGGCTCACCGGAGATCTGGCGCAGCGGCCGGATCGTCACGCCGGCCGCGTCCATCGGGACGATGAACATCGTCAGGCCCTTGTGCTTCGGCACGTCCGGATCGGTCCGGGCGAGGAGCAGGCCGAACGCCGCGAAGTGCGCGTTGGTCGTCCACACCTTCTGGCCGTTCAGGACCCAGGAGCCGTCGTCCTGGCGCCGCGCGCGGGACTGGATGCCCGCGAGGTCCGAGCCGGCGGCGGGCTCGGAGAAGAGCTGGCACCAGACCTCGTCGGCGTGGAGCATCGGGCCGAGGTGGCGTTGCTTCTGCTCCTCGGTGCCGCTGGCGATGATCGTGGGGCCGAGCATGCCGACCCCGATCGTGTCGAGGATCCCCGGCAGGCCGGCCTTGGCGATCTCCTGGCCGACGATGACCTGCTCGATCGGACCGAGGCCCTGGCCGCCGTACTCCTTGGGCCACGTCACGCCGACGAGGCCGCCCTCGGCGAGTGCGCGCTGCCAGGCGCGATGCTCGTCGACGTTGAGGCTGTCGTCCTCGCCGCCCCGGCGCCGGGGCTTCGGCGCCTCCTCGCGGTGCTCGGCGAGCCAGTCGCGCACGTGCGTGCGATAGGCGGCCTGGTCCGGCGTGTCGTTCAGGTCCACGAGCAACCTCCTGGCTGTCCAGCCAACCAAAGCGGGGCGGACGTCCAGCCTAGCGGTTCAGGAGTCGATCCAGCGGCGCCCAGAACGTCTGGTGGGCCGGCGCGTAGTCGTACATCGGGCCGATGTGATCGCTGATCACGGGCGCCTTCACGATCGTGAGGCGCTTCCGGGTGACCCGGGTCGCCCCTGCGTAGATCGCGCGCGCGGTGCCCGTGCGCGCGGTGGCGTCGGTGGCGCCGGCGTGCTCGGTCAGCTGCGTGGCGGCGGGCATGGTCGCGAGGTCCGCGAGCGGCACCTCCGAGGTCCAGTGGCCGCCGATCGGCTTGCGCCCCGGGTAGACCGAGTAGACGACGCGCGCCGGCGGCAGGTGCGACCGCGCCGCGAGCGCGGCGTAGTCGGCAGCCAGCACGCCGCCGCCCGAATGGCCGACGGTGACGACCGGACCCGGGGCGACGGCGTGGTGGTCGAGCCGCGCGAGGAGCAGCCCGGTCCGCACGCCGGCGAGCGCCGTCGCCAGGACCTGGTCCGGGCGGGTCTTGTTGATCACCTGGTACTCGGGGTAGATCACGAAGTACCCCGCGCGGGCGAGGTGGGCGATCCACGGGCCGTACATGTTCGCGTCGGTCGAGCCCCAGCCGTGGAAGAAGATGATCGCCGGCTGCGGGTGCGTCGCGTTCGCCTTGCGCACGACCGTCACGCCGGTGGCGGCGCCGAGGCTGCGGAAGCCGACGAGAAGGTCGGTCGCGTGCAGCGCCGGCGAATCGGCGCTCGGCGGCGCCGGCCCAGTCGGGCCGAACGTCGGCGGCGGCAGCGCGGGGGGAGCCTGCTGGGCGCCGCAGCCGGCGAGCCCGGCCGCGAGCGCGAGCCCGACCGCGAGGCGGGTCGTCCTCGTCATCGCCAACAGCCTAGGAAGTGGCCTTAGCCGCCGGTAAGGAGGGCATCGAGCGGCGCCCAGAACGTGCGCTGGGCGGTGTCGTCGACGCCGGCGGGCCCGCCGTGGTCGCTGACGCCGGCCGCCGTCACGACCGTCAATTTCCGGCTCGGCACCTGCGGCGCCGCACCGAGGATGCGGCGCGCCGTGGCCTGTCCCACCACGGCGTCGGTCGCGCCGGCGAGCACGACGACCTTCGTCGTCGAGGGGATCTGCGACAGGTCGGAGACCGGGATCGAGTCGTGCCATCCCGCGAGCCGGACTCCCGGATAGACCGAGAACACGGCGCGGGCCGGCGGCAGGTGCTCCTTCGCCGCCAGCGCCGCGTAGTCGGCGGCGAGCGTCGCGCCGCCCGAGTGACCGGCGACGACGACCGGGCCGGGCTTGATCAGGTGCGCCGCCCGACCCAGCTTCAGGGCGCCGCGAATGCCGGCGAGGGCGTTGTCGAGGACCGCGGACGGCGCCGTCGTCGCCCCCTGGTACTCCGGGTAGATCACGAAGTAGCCCTTGCGCGCGAGGTGGGCGAGCCAGGCGCCGTAGACCTGCGGCAGGACGGCGCCCCAGCCGTGGAGGAAGATCACGACGGGCTGCGGTCCCTTCGGATGGAGCAGGTTGATCGCCGTCGCGCCGCGCGGGGTGAAGGCCGGCGCCGGCCCGACGGCGAGGTCCGGGGCCTGGAGCGTCAGGGGATCGCCCGGCGGCAGCTCGTTCGACAGCGTGATCGGCGGCAGCGGCGTTTGGTGATGCTGCCGGCTCTGGGCGACGAGCACGACCGCGACACCGCCCAGGGCCAGCCCCACGGCCCACGCGAGGCCGATCCGCAACCGTCGCGCGGTCACCCGCCCACCGTCCGCAACACCTGGAAGCCGCGGTTCAGCAGCTGCTGAGCCTGAGTGGGCGGGTCCGGCGAGTTCAGGAGGACGACGCCGAGGTGGAGCCGGCCGCGCCGCGCGCTCGCCACGAGGCAGCGCCCCGCCGCATCGGTGAAGCCCGTCTTGACGCCGTCGGCGCCGGGATAGCGCAGGCGCAGCAGCGGGTTGTTGTTGTAGAGGAAGAGCTTGCGGCCCTTGATCGGGAAGGGGAGGACGGCGTTGCGGGTCCCGACGATCCGGGCCAGCCGCGGCTGGGCGAGTACGGCGTGGGCCAGCAGCGCGAGGTCCGGCGCGCAGGAGTAGTTGCCGCGGTCCTGGAACCCGTCGGGGGAGGAGAACCGCGTGCACCGCATCCCGAGCGCCGTCGCCTCGCGGTTCATCATCTGCACGAACCGCGGGACCGTGCCCGCGACTCGCTGGGCCAGCGCGACCGCCGCGTCGTTCCCCGACGGCAGCAGCAGCCCGTAGAGCATCGTCTCGAGGCGGATCCGCTTGCCGTGGGGAAGCACGCCGACCCGCGAGCCGGGCTCCCGGCGCGCCTCCTTCGTGATCAGCACGCGCGCGCTCGGCTTCTCGTGCAGGACCACGACCAGCGCGGTCATCATCTTCGTGAGGCTGGCGATCGGCACCTGGAGGGCCGGATGGCGCGCCCACAGCACGCGGCCGGTGTCGATGTCGAAGAGCAGCGCGCTCCGCGGCGGACGATGGAAGCGGATCGCGACGCGCGCGCTCGTCGGCTCGGCGAC
>JAOPZQ010000025.1 GCA_025964075.1 Solirubrobacterales bacterium
CTCGACCATCACGGCTTCACGCACGCGCTGATCGGCTTCGCCCGTGAGAACGGCGTTGCGGCCTACACCGGCGACGGCAGCAACCGCTGGCCGGCGGCGAACACATACGACATCGGCGTGCTCTACCGCCTGGCGTTGGAGAAGGCCCCCGCCGGCTCGACCTTCCACGGCGTCGGTGACACGGGCATCTCACGCAAGGTGATCGCCGAGACGATCGCTGGCAAGCTCGGGGTCGAGACCAAGAGCATCACGGACGAGGAGGCGCCGCAGTACCTCGGCTTTCTCGCCGCCTTTGCCGGCTTTGACAACCCGACCTCAAACGACAAGACCCGCGAGGTGCTGGGCTGGGAGCCGACCCATCCCGGCTGGGTCGAGGACGTGGAGACGGGCCACTACTTCGGCTGAGGCACAACCGAACTCCGTGACGTTGATGGGGTCCATCCCGCCAAACCAATCCAGGCCCTCAGCGTCGTAGGGTGCGCCCCCGACCACGCAGGCCACTCGGATAACCCGCTCGGGTAGGCGAGCTGACACCGCCAGCGCGTGAGGACCACCGCCTGACCCTCCCGAGACCGCGAAACGATCGATCCCGAGTTCGTCGGCGATCGCCGCTAGGTCACCAACACAATCGACCACGCGACGCCCCCGGTGGCGGCTCGAGCGTCCATACCCAGGCCGGTCGTAGCTGACCAGGCGTAGGCCCGCAGCGCTGACCCGCGACGAGTCTGGGTGCTGGCCGCTCAGCCGACAACCAGGAGTCCCGTGAATCATGAAGATCGGCACACCCGCGGGGTCACCTATCTCCGCATAGGCCAAGGTGCGTCCATCGCCTGCTCTGATAGCGCCCTCGTTCACCAGGGTCGCCACAATTGCAGACGAGAGCGGCCGTGGTCCAACTGGCGACGCGTACGGCTCGTGCTCGTCCTGAGCGAGCGCGGGGTGAGCGTGCACGTCGGCCGGTTGGGGCGGGCCTGGAGTCGCCCGCAGGTTGGCGCGCTCGAGCGCGCGCGCCCGAGCCGGTGACGGCGACCCCAAACGTCGCTCGTTGCTTGCTCGAGGGCCGGCTGTAGCATCGCTGAGAGCACGGGTGACCGATGGCCCGAGTCGATCTTCACCAGCACTTCTTTCCGGCCGGAGGATCCGGCGCCGACCTCTTGCGCCGCGTCGAGGACGACACCGGCTGGCGGTTTCCGCCGGACAACTTCCCGTGGTCGCCCGAGAAGAACCTTCGGTTCATGGATCAACTCGGCATTGAGACCGCGATCCTCTCGTTGACGGGTAGCCCCGGCGGCGACGGAGTGGGCATCGCCAACCGGGAGTTCGCCCGCTTTCTCAACACGACGGCTCACAGGGCCGTCATCGACCATCCCGGGCGCTTCGGCTTCTTTGCCAACCTGCCGATCCCGAGCGACACTGAGGCGGCGCTGGAAGAGCTCGCCTACGCGCTCGACGTGCTCGGGGCGGCCGGCGTGAACCTGACGTCGTCTTACGGCAAGGGAGATCAGGCGCGGTACGTCGGTCACGATGTGTTCGACCCGATCTGGGAGGAGCTCGACCGCCGTGGCGCCGTCGTGTTCGTCCACGGAGACCAGACGCCGAGCAGCAACGGGTACCCGAACCGTCTGGTGCCGATCCCTGTCGGCGAAGTCCCCAACGAGACCTACAAGGCGGCGGCCGATCTGGTCACCCGGGGGAAGAAGCGACGCTACGGGAACGTCAGGATCGTCCTCTCGCATTCGGGCGGAAGCACACCGTTTCTGGCCAGTCGCGTCGCCGGGCTGGCGCATTACCTCGGCGGCGAGCTGAGCCCCGAGGAGATGATCGAGGACTTTCGCGGCTTCTACTACGAGACGGCCTTGTCGGGGTTCGAGACGAATCTGGTCGCACTCGAGAACTTCGTCGAGCCGGACCACATCCTGTTCGGCAGCGACTTCCCCGCCGTCGATCTCGCGACAGCAGCGTGGTACACGCGCAACGTCGACGACTACTTCGCCGACCGCCCGGAGCAACTCGAGGACGTCATGCGCAACAACGCTCTCGCCCTGTTCCCACGGCTGAGAGCGCACGCCTAGTAGTTCGCGGGGAGTCCTTGTCGTAGTGCCGCAGCCCGGCCCAAAGACGGGATCCCGCCGGCCGTCGGAAGCGTTACCCGAGCGCTGGGCGCGACCAACGGCCGGCGTCATGTCGCTGACTGAACGAGCGCTTCGGCAGCAGCCGCCGGCCCGTCAGTTCGGCGACTTCCAGTTGGACATGTGGGCCGCGCGAAGAAAGCCGCCGCCTTCTCCGATCAGCCCGTATCCGTGGAGGTATCCCAATATGGCCGGTGAGAAGAAGCGCCGCGTAATACTCGGCCGCCCCGCCCCCCTCCGCGCGGTTGGCGCCCCCGCGCGGACGCCTACCAGCGGACAGTGCCATCCCGAGATCACAGCGGGCCGGCGCAAGGTTGCACAATGACGGACAAGCTCAACATCGTTCTCGTGCACGGTGCGTTTGGTGACGGCTCGCACTGGCGGCACACAATCCGGGGCTGTACCAGGCGGGGCACCGAGCGATGGCGGCGCAGAACCCGCTCACGTCGCTGGCTGACGACGTCGCAAACACCCGGAAGCTTGCCGAATGAATGGGGGCTCCTACCCTGCTGGTCGGCCATTCCTACGGGGGAGTCGTGATCACGCGGGCGGGCCACGCATCGAAATGTGGTGGGGCTGGTGTACATCGCCGCGTTCGCCCCGGACGAGGGAGAAACCCCGAGCAGCATGTGGGCCGGAACCGACCCCGCGGCCGGCGTGGCGAGTATCGGCCATCCCTTCGACGACGACTTCCTGTGGCACGGCCAGGACACGTTCCATGACAGCTTCTGCCAGGACCTCGACGACACCGAGTCGATGGTCATGGCAACAAGCCAGAGGCCGACCGCTCGTCGGTGCTTCGACGATCTCACCGGCCAGCCGGCGTGGAAGACCAAGCCAAGCTGGTACCAGGTCTCGGCCCAGGACCGCATGATCCGGCCGGAGACCCAGCGGTGGATGGCTCAGCGTATCCACGCCCGCGAAACCATCGAGCTCGACACCAGCCACGCCGCTTTCGCCACCCGGCCGACCGAGGTACTCGAACTGATCACCAGCGCCGCTGACGCAGTGTGATACGCCACTAGCCTTCGCCGGCCAGCCGGCCAGCCGGCCAGCCGGCCCCCCAGTCGCTTCCATACATCTGAGCGGTCCCGCGCTGTCGAAGCCGCCATGACCGGACTACCGCTTTCGCGGAACAGCAGGACTCCGCGCGGATCGGCCCCGGCGACCGACGGCGGAGCACGCCCCGAGACTCGAGATTGGCGACGAGCAGGGACATCGCCCGTGCGAGCTCTCAGCCCTGCTTCGCTCTCGCTGCGGGCATGCGGCCGGACGTCGGAGAAGTCGTCGGCAACCGCGGTTTCGAGGTCGCCGCGTCGTTTCCCAACGCGCTCGAACCAGAACAGCGAGGTCGGTCCGATCGGACTGTCGAGTTTCGTCCAACCCGCCTCATCTAACAACACGCGCCGCCGAGAAAGGCGAGGCAGGCGCTCGACGCGGGGGCGACGGTGGTCGCGACGGCGCGCCGCCGCCGAGCCCCGTACTCGGCAGCACGAGTGTGGGCTACCGGTCGGTGAGAACGTCGGCCAGCAGTTCCCAGGTCCCTCGCGAGAATCCCTGCCATGTGGCTCGTGACGACCTCGTGGCAGTCGGCGTGCGGGTCGCGGCATGCCGTCGGATTGACGGTGCCGTGACTACCCGACCAGATCGACGGCACCCGGACTCCCTTCGGCGGCGGCGCGCTGAGCCCGACGCGGAACTTCGCGCAGGCGAGTTGATCGCGGACCGGCGCGCCGAGCGCCACGTAAGCGAACCCAACGGCATGTTCAAGTTTGGCGAGAGCCAATCAGCGCAGCCGCACGGTGACGCGCAGGTGCTTGCCGTGCACGGTGAATCGCGCCGGCAGACGTACGCCGCGACGTAGCCACAGCCGCAGCATGTGCCCATGCAACGTGCCGCGCGCGAGCACGCGGCCATGCGCGGT
>JAOPZQ010000041.1 GCA_025964075.1 Solirubrobacterales bacterium
CGCCTCCGAAGCCGCCGCCGGCCCCGCCGCCGATCCCGGTGCGTCCGCTCTGCTGGGGGCTCGTCGAGGACGAGCCGGTCGCCGCGGCGCCGGCCGCGGCGCTGGGCGACTGCACGTAGACCTGGTCGCCCTCCTTGACGCCGCTCACGATCTGGGTGGTGGTGTCGCCGACGACTCCGGTCTGCACGGGCGTCGTGACCTTCTTGCCGTTCTGGACCAGCGTGACGGTCGACCTCGACACGGCCTGCGTCGGGACGGTCAGGCCCGAGACCTGTGACACGACGATGTCGGCGGAGGCGCTCATGCCCGCGCGGGCGGTCGTGGACCCCTGGTCCAGGACGATCGTCACCGGGTAGGAGACGGCGGTGCTCGAGCTCGACGACGACGACGACGAGGAGGACGACAGGACGCCGATCGCGGCGACGTGGCCCGAGAGCTTCAGCCCCGAGGCGGCGTCGACCGTCACGGTCGCGGCCTGGCCCACCTTGACCTTGCCGATGTCGGCCTCGCTGACGGAGACGTCCATCTTCAAGCGAGACAGCTGCGCGAGCGTGATGAAGCCCGAGGTGGACGTGGTCGCGCTGCCGCCGGCGCCCGAGGACGATGAGCTGCTGCTCGGCGCCGCGCTGGAGGAGCTCGACGGGCTGCTCGGCGATGCGCTGGACGAGCTCGAGGTGCTCGAGGCCGAGCTGACGGCCTCACCGACCGAGCCCGCGATCGACGTGACGGTGCCCGGGACGGGCGCCCGGAGCTCCGTGTCGGTGAGGGCCTGCTCGGCGCTCTTGAGAGCGAGCTGGGCGCTGTCGACGGCGGCGGCCGCCGATGCGGCGCTGACCGCGGATCCGCTGGAGCCGCTGGACGATGAACTCGACGTCGAGCCCGTGCTCGTCGTGCTCGACGACGCGGTCGCCTGCTGGTCCTCGGCGCTCGTCAGATTGGCTTGCGCCTGCGCGACGGCGACCTTGGCACTGCTGTCGTCGAGCCGGGCGAGCAGCTGTCCCGTGCTGACGTGCTGGCCCGCCTTGACGTAGATCTTCGTGACATTGCCGCTGGTGCCGAAGTTCAGCTCGAGCTGGTTGGCCGGCGCGAGGTTGCCGCTGCCGGACACGGTCGACTGGATGACGCCACGCGTCACCGTGACCGTTCGCCCGGAGCTGGCGGTGGCGGCTGGCGAGCCGACGACGACGACGGCGAGGGCGATGGCGACGGCCGCCAGCGCCGACAGGGCGATGAGCGCCGGCGAGGGGCGGTTTCGGATGGAAGATCTCATGTGCCCTCACTCTGGGGGGCCCGCATGAGAGCGGTGTGGCATCCGAGTAGGGGAAGACTAAGTCTCCGCCGTCCCGGCCTCGGTCAGGGGATGTAGGCGAACTTGTCGGGGTTCGGGCCGGTCCGCCCGGCCTCGCCGCGGTCGAGCGCGGTGAGGGCGTCCATGTCGGAGGGCGCGAGCTCGAAGTCGAAGAGCTCGAAGTTCTCGCGGATGCGCGACGGGGTCGTGGACTTCGGGAACACGATGCTCCGCCGTTGCAGGTGCCAGCGCAGCACCACCTGCGCCGGCGTGCGGCCGACGCGCTCGGCGACCGCGACGATGGCCGGGTCGTCCAGCACCTGGCCCTGGGCGATCGGCGACCACGCCTCGGTGGCGATGCCGTGGGACTCGCCGTGGGCGCGTACCTCCTCGTTCAGGAGATACGGGTGCAACTCGATCTGGTTGACCGCCGGCGTGATCTCGGTCTCGGCGGCGAGCCGCTCGAGGTGCGGGACCTGGAAGTTCGAGACGCCGATCGAGCGGGCGCGGCCGTCGCCCTTGAACTCCTCGAGGGTCTTCCACGTCGAGACGTAGTCGCCGTCGTAGAGCGTCGGCAGCGGCCAGTGGATCAGGAAGAGGTCGACGTAGTCGAAGCCCAGCGCCTCCAGCGTTCCCGCAAACGCCCGGCGGGCGTCGTCGGGCCGGTGGAAGCCGTTGTTGAGCTTGCTCGTGATGTAGACGTCGGCGCGGTCCAGGCCGGAGGCGCGGATGGCCTCGCCGACGCCCTTCTCGTTGCCGTACATCTCCGCCGTGTCGATGTGCCGATAGCCGACCTCGAGCGCGCGGCTCACCGCCTCGGCCGTGTCCTCGGGCGGGATCTGGAAGACCCCGAAGCCCAGCTGGGGGATCGAGGTGCCGTCGTTCAGTTCGAGCGCGGGAACGCTCGCAGGCTCGGTGGGGCTCATAGCTCTCTGCTCCTTCGGATTTCCAGCCTGGGTATGGCGAGTCTCACCCAGGTTAGACTCGCGCGAGCATGGGAAATCAGCCGGCCGGCCCCGCGACCGCGCGGCCGACATTCCGGACGAGGCGATGCGAACCGCCTAGTGGAGAGCTCCCAGTGCCCCCGACCGTGGTCGCGGCGTCGCGGACCGACAGCGCCGTTGGGTTCAGCGACTGCATGTGGGAGAAGTTCACCGGCTTGCGGTTGGCGAACGTCCAGGGCTCTGCGCCCCGGCGGCGCTCGCGGTACCGGTGAGGGGGGGTGAGGTCGCGCCCGTCAGTGTCATGTTCAGCGTGTTGCCGGGCAGGGTGGCCGACACCGAGGTCCCGCCGACGATGGTGTCCGTCGTCGTGGTGCTCGGGCTGACGGTGAACGTGTCACTCGGGCTTCCACCGTCGATCGTCAGCGCGGGGACGCCGGTGTAGTTGATCGGCGCGGGCGCCAGCCCGGTCACCGCCGTCGTGCCGACCGTGACGGCGCGGGCGGTCGGGTCCGAGGCGTCGTTGAGCGTGAGCGTCGTGGCGGCTCCGTTCGTGACAATCACGGCTCCGGTGAGCTTCTGCACGCTGCCGGCGGTGCCGAGGTGGACCCTGTCGTTGCCGGACTGCCCGTTGATTAGTCCATGCCATAGCTCACGCGCGTTGAGGTGTCCTCGAGCCGGCCGCTCACAGCGAGAGATACGGGTTGCAGGCCCGCGGGCTGCCGCTGCGCAAGCCGGTCAGAAGCGCGTCGCGGCGCTCGCTGGGCGTCCCGTGGTGTTGGGCGCTGAGGAAGTCGAAGTCTCCCACCGCCAGCGCGGCGTCGAGCGCCTCCTGGACGTCGCCGCGGTCGAGCCGGCCCTGCCCGTACGCCCATCGCGCCCAAGTGCCCGCCAGGCAGTCGGCGTTGAGCTCGACCGGCAACGCCCGCGTGCGGCCCGCCAAGATCCCGCTCTCCTGCTGCACGTTGTGCGCGTATTCGTGGGCCACGACGTAGGCGACCGCGAAGTCGCCGGCCGCACGCCCGAAGCCCGCCTGCTGGCCCGGCAGCCCTCCGAGGACGCCCTCGTAGAGCGCGCGGGCGAAGACCTGGCCGACGTAGATCGTGTCGTCGGCCGCGCAATAGAACGCGGCGCCGTCGCCCGCCTGCACCCCGCAGGCCGTGTCCAGCCGGCCCCCCGGCACGACCCAAGCGTGGCGTACCGACGGCGCCGGGCGTCCGGCGGCGGCGAGCGTCTGGTGCCAGTAGGTGTCGACGCTCGCGAGCACGTCGTCGAGGAATGGCGCCATCGTCGGCGGCGCGGCCGCCCGCGCCTGGGGCGGGCTCCCGACAACGACGAGGACGGCGAACAGGCAGAGGGCGACGACGATGCGTCGCGAGAGCAAATCGGGCATCGGCGGGACCCTAGACACCCGCGATGGGGCGGGACAGGCCAGGATCTACGAGATCCGCGTGCCGGCGGTCGTACCTTTCACCAACCGCGGGCGGCGAGCGGCCACGAGCACCCGCGCCGACACCTCGTCGTCAACCCGGGCGGCGCCTGGCCGGTCGACCCCGCGCCTCGTTCGGGCTGCCGCTACCCCTTCTTGCAATACCAGAACGAGCGCGGGACGGGCCCGGTGAACTCGTGCGGGGGCGGGGCAGTGTCGGTATCGCCGGAGCGTCCGCGGAGCACCACGGCGTACTTCTGGGCTGGGTCGAGCGGGGGCTGCGCGTTGGGCATCGTGACGCCATGGGGGTACGCGGTGCCCGTCACATGCCAGAACGTCATGTTGTCGTTCCAGATGCCGTTGACGAAGTGCAGTGTGTGGCCCTTGACCGCGTAACGCTGCTTGGGTGAGTTCTGGCCGGCGGTGAGAATGCTGACTTGGTACTTGTGATGGGCCTTTAGCCAGAACGATGTCGCGAAGGCGCTCGCGTAGCCGTTGGGCGCGTTGGTCACGGCGTTTCTGGTCTGCATGGTCCGGTAGCACTGGTAATAGCCCAGCGATGGGCCGGCGGCGAGAGCCGGCGCGGCGACGATGAGTAGCCCGGTGCTGACGGTCAGCAGGGCGACGAGGTTACGGATCATGAAGGGAAGGCTCCTTGTCGATTGGACTGAGTCCCCCTGAGTCCAAGCCGACGGGAAACGCCGGTGACTGAAGCCGTGAGGATGCTGCTCGATTCGTCGGCACGACCGATCGAAGTCTTGAGACTGGTCGCGGACGCGGCTAAGCCGCGGCGCGCATGGTAACGGCGCCGGGGGCGGTTCATGATCGGTGGGTTGCGATTCCTACCTGCTTCCTACCCGTGGTGCCGATACGACGGCAATGGCCGCTCTCGCGTCGGATCTGGGGGCGCCCTGGAGGCGTTTGGGGCCGTTCGCCGTTGCGGCGCTGTTGCCGTTGCTGCTCCTCGCGTTGCCGCCGAGCCACTGGGACGGCGGCCTGGTGCTTGCTTCGGCGGCGGTCACCGAGTACCCATCCCAGGGCTTGCGGCTGGCACGCCGAGCCTGATCGCGCCATCGCCAGGGCCACGCGCACCGGAGAGGCACTCACCGTCGCGACGCTCGACGTCGACGACTTCAAGACCTACAACGACACCCACGGCCACGACGAGGATCGTGCCATGGGCGTCCTGGAGCGCATCTCGCGCCACACGCCGCCCCCCCATGGCTGCTCGATCGGCCTCGCCGCGTGGATGGCGCCGAGCCGGGAGCCGAGACCCTCCGCGGCGCCGACCGGGCGCTCTATGAGGCCAAGCGCAAGGGGCGAACCGTCTCGCAAGGACCGCGGGCGAACCGTCGCCGAGCCCCATCGGCGTACGCTGATCCGCAGCCGACGACACCGAAGCCAGACGTCCCCCCGGGGCCACCAACATCGACACCGCCGCCGAGCACGGCAGCCTGGCACGACTCAGCCGTGAAGAGACGGCGGGGTGCGGGTACGTCCCCCATGGAGAGTTTGCGTCTACGAAGGGAGAGCACGATGTCCGCAGGCAGCGAGACCGGTCATGTCACCGGCACGAAGGACAAGGACTACAACATCATCTGGTTCACCGAGCAGTGCCTGAGCAACGTCCTGCGGCTCGAGGAGTACGCCGGCGACGCGGAGCGCGAGGGAGACGACGAGCTCGCGCAGTTCTTCCGGCAGGCCCAGGGCGCGAGCCGGAAGGGCGCCGAGCAGGGCAAGGCGATGCTCGGCAAGCGCATCTCGGGATAGGGCGTGCGGGTGGCTCGTGACCCGATCGTCCGCAAGGCCGTCAATGGCCTCAAGGCTCGACTCGAACGCCGTGGGAGCCCGGCGTCGCATGATCAGTCCACCAGCCCGTTGGCGGATGCGATCGGCGACTACTGGCGTCGCGACGCGCTGAGCTTCTCGATCCCGGCGCACGCCGGTGGTCGACGCGTCGTCCCGGCGAGACGATCGTGATGGCGCGCAATGGTCACAAGTCCGCGTTCGCGGGTCTCGTGATGAGCGGCGCGCGGCCCGTCTACGTGCGGCCCGAGTACGACACGGAGCTCGAGCTCACGCACGGGATCAACCCCGGCGGCGCTGCGCGCGTCGCTGGAGGCCCACCCGGAGGCGTGGGCCGCGATGGTGTTCACGCCCACCTGCTACGGCGTCAGCTGCGACGTCGCGGCGCTCGCGGAGCTCTGCCACGAGCGGGGGATCCCGCTCGTCACCGACGACGCGTGGGGTCTCGACCACTCGTTCTCCGGGCAGCTGCCGCCGTCGGCGCTGCGCTGCGGCGCCGACCTGGCGATCGGCAGCGTCCACAAGTCGTTGACCGGTCTCAGCCAGACCTCGGTGCTCAGCGTGCAGGGCGAGCTCGTCGACCGGCACCGCCTGCAGCGCTGCTTCGAGCTCGAGGAGTCCACCAGCGCCTCGACGCTCTTGATCTCCTCGATCGACGGCGCCCGCCGGCAGTTCGTCCGCGACGGCGAGGAGCTCCTCGGCCACGCGGTGCGCATGGCCGAGCGGCTGCGCCGCCGCCTCGACGCGATCGACGGCCTCCGGGTCGTCCCTCCCGCTCGTCTGCTCGGCGAGGCGGCAGCCGTGCATGCCGATCCGACGCACGTGATCATCGAGCTCGGGGGGCTTGGCATCGGTGGGTACGCCGCCGACGACCGGCTGCGCGACGAGCACGGGATCGACGTCGAGCTCGCCGACCACCGGCGACTGATGGCGCTCGTCACCTTTGCCCATGACGAGGCCGACATCGACCGGCTCGCCGCGGCCCTCGAGCAACTCGCGGCCGAGCACGCCGGCGCCGCCGGGCAGACCGAGCGGATCGCATCGCCCGACACGCTCCTCACCGAGCACGCGATGCTTCCGCGTGAGGCGTTCTTCGCGCCCAGCGAGATGGTCCGCCCCGAGGACGCCGCGGGCCGGATCAACGCCGACATCGTCACGCCCTACCCACCCGGCATCACCGTGCTCGCTCCCGGCGAGGTCATCACCGAACCCATCCTCGAGCACCTCGAGAGCGTCGTCGCCCTCGGCGGCTTCGTCGAGGGCGCCACCGACCAGGCGCTCGACCGCTTTCGCGTCACCGCGCAACGTCCGCTGTCGCCAGTTCCGCCGGCAGGATCCGAACCCGCGACACCACCGCTGGGCAGGCCGCGGGTCGATCCCTAAGACACGACACCGGATCCGGACCGGGCCTGCCGAGCGGCCGCCTAGCCGGTCGAGCCCCCGAGCCTCTCGTATCGGTCGGCCGCCTGGACGAGGCGGTCAAGCGCCACGGCCAGCGACTCGTCGGCCTCGAGGTCGTCTCGGGAGAGGTCGAGCAGGCGGCGGAGTCTCAGCGCCGCCTCGACCAGATCGTCGCGCGCCGCGTCCATTGGGTGGGTACCTTCCGTGCTGTCGACGGAGTCCGCTCTCCATGGGCCACGGGGCGGGGCGTTCACGCGGCGCCGCCCCAGTTGATCAGGGCCGGATCCCCGACCCTACGCCGGGCGAGCGGCCGTCGCCAGGCCAAGCGGCTAGGTGCGGCTCGGGCGGCGCGCGAGTGGAGGGCCTGCACGCCGGTCGGCGGCCCGGCGCCGCCGCTCACGTGGAGGCGACCGCCGCGTTTGGAAGCTGCGGCTTAGAGAGGGGCTGGCAGCTCCGACCCGAAAGCAGCGCACGCTGGGTCAGGCCATCGCGCTGGGCGCGCGCCCCCGAGCTCCGTGCGCTGCTCGAGCCCTACTCCCACCGTATGGTCGTGACCGCGCGCGGCGCCTGCTACGTCCTGTGACGCCCAGCGCAGCAGCGGCGCAAACGAGCAGAGCGATCTAGCGGCCCAT
>JAOPZQ010000052.1 GCA_025964075.1 Solirubrobacterales bacterium
GCTTCGGGATTCCCGTCGTCGACCTCCTCGCCGCCGAGCCCGCGGGCTCGACGACGACGTACTGGTTCCTCGGTGCGGGTTACCCGGCGAGCCAGGCCGACGTCGACTTCGGGCCGGCCCGCGACGCCGCGAAGAACGATCTCACGGCCGCCGGTTATCCCACGCTCTGGAACAACTACAAGCCGGCCGGCTACGCGCTCGATCACATGAGCGTCTACGACTGGATCGAGAGCCGCGTGCCCGGCGGCCACGGCTCGGCGTTCGGCCGACTGCTGGATGCCGCCTACAACGAGGAGTACGGCGCCGAGACGACAGATCAGGCGTCGCTCAACCTGATCTACCTGCTCGCCTATCAGCCGAGCCCAAAGGGCTTCGACGTCTTCGGCGTCTCCGACGAGCGCTACCACATCGCCGGCGGCAACCAGCGGCTGCCGGAAGCGATCGCGGCGACGCTCCCGGCGGTGCGCCTCGGCTGGAGGATGACCGCGATCGCGACGAACGCCGACGGCACGGTGAAGCTCTCGTTCTCGACGCCATCGGGCTCGGCGTCGGTCGTCGCCGACCAGGTGATCCTGACGATCCCGTTCCCGGTCCTGCGCACGCTCGACTACTCGAAGGCCGGCTTCGACGACCTGAAGAAGACCGCGATCACGCAGCTGGGCGCCGGTCGCAACTCGAAGCTCCAGCTGCAGTTCGCTAGCCGCTACTGGAACACGAGCGGCCCGTGGGGGAAGTCGAACGGCGATTCGTACGTCGACCTCGGCTACCAGAACACGTGGGACGTGACCCGCGGCCAGGCCGGCACGACCGGCATCCTCGTCAACTACAGCGGCGGCGACGTCGCCGGAGCGTTCTCCCCCTCGACCCCGTACTCGAACGCGACCGACAACGCCAAGGTGACGACGTACGCCCGCGCGTTCCTGAAACAGCTCGAGACGGTCTTCCCGGGGATCACCCAGCAGTGGAACGGCAAGGCGACGCTGTCGACGTCATTCCTCGATCCGAACCTGCTGAGCTCCTACTCGTACTGGAAGGTCGGCCAGTACACCTCGTTCAGCGGATACGAAGGCGTGCCCCAGCGAGCGATCCATTTCGCGGGGGAGCACTGCTCGCAGGACTTCCAGGGCTTCATGGAGGGCGGCGCGTCAGAGGGCAACCGGGGCGCCCTCGAGGTCTACCACGCCCTGACCGGCAAGTAATTCAGAGCAGATCGCGGCCGGTCGTGGTCAGCCGAACGACTGTCCAAGGCGTTCTCGACCGGGCTCGAATCCGAGTTCCTCGACTGACTGCAGCACCTCTAATGGGCCGGCGCCACTGCACAGCCGATTGGGGCGATGGCGTGGCGCGCCGCCCTGGTGGGTAGACTCCGCGCGCGGGCAAGGGGTCCGGAAGTCGTGTCGGCGGCAACCGCGCTGCTGGGGCGGCGAGGAGCCGCGCGGGAGAGAGAGCAATGGGAGACGTGTCGAGGGCCCAAACGGCGGTCCAGGTCGAGCAGGATGCTGCGCGCGCACCTATGCCCTCGATCGCCCGGCACCGGGTCGATCGCTTCATGGACGTCCTCGGGCGCACGCTGGAGGACGCCGACGTGGCCGAGCGGCTGTGCAAGGCCGGTGTCCGCGTACGCATCGACCTCAAGGATCTCCCGGGCACGGTGGTCATGCTGCTGTTCGCCGAGCCGCCCGCGCGAATCGCCGTGGGGTTGCCGGAGGTCCACCCCGACGTCCGGTTGTGGATGTGGTCCGCGGACCTCGAGTCCGTCCTCCGCAAGCGCACGCACCTGCCGCTGCAGATCCTCGCCGGCGCGGTCGAGTTCGAAGGCTACGTACGCAAGCTCCTGCGAGTGCTCCCGATCCTCACCGACGCCGCGATGACCGTCGCGGAATCCTAACGTCGGGTCTGCGGGGGCATCGCAAGAGGGGTTAGAGTGGTCGACGAGGGAGACACGCCATGAGCAGCCCCGCGACCGCGCCGGCTCGTCGCCGAACGTCACGTTCGGCAGAAGAGGCGGTCGTGCGCCTCGAGGCCCGAGCGCACGACGCCGCGAGCGCCACTCGCGATCTGATCGAGAACCACGCGATCAACTCGGACCCCGCGGCGCCGAACGCGCTGGCGTCTGCTCTGGCCGAGCTGACGGACGGTCTCCGCGTGGCCCTCGAGGGGCCGGTGACCGGCGACCCGCTGCGCGCGGCGAGCGTGTGCGAGTTGCTGACGGAGCTCACGGAGCTGCAGCAGGACCTGCGCGAGTACGTCATCGGGCTCCGGTTCCGGGCGCTCGAGCGCATCCACGCGAGCCTCTCACGCCTCCGTGCGGTGTCGACGATCACCGAGCTCCTCGCGGAGGCGCCGGAGGAGCTCTGCCACTGCTGCGACTTCGACCGCGCGGTGATCTCGCGACTGGTGGGGTCGACGTGGATGCCCGAGGTCGTGTGCATCGCCGCGGACCAGGATCCCGACGTCACGCGCGCCACGAAGGAGTTCCTCGAGGGCGCCGAGCTCCCGCTGAGCCCGATGATGCTCGAGACCGAGCTCGCCCGCCGCCGGGCCCCGGTGCTCGTCACCGACCCGATGAAGGATCCGCGCACGCTCAAGCCTCTGATGGCCGCCTCGAAGACGCCCGGCTACGTCGCCGCGCCGATCGTGTCGTCCGGACGAGTCATCGGGTTCCTGCACGCCGACTGCTTCGGATCCGGGCGGATCCTCACCGTGCTGGACCGTGACAACCTGTGGACGTTCACGAAGGGGTTCGGCCTCATCTTCGAGCGCATCGTGCTGCTCGAGCGCCTGGGCGAGCAGCGCGACCGGGTCCGCACGGCGTTCCGGTCCGCCGAGAAGTTCATCGACGAGCTCTCGGAGGCCGAGATCATGCTCGCCCGCCATCAGCGCGAGTCCGCCACGTCGGCGAGGAGCGCGGTCGGGCTGGTCATGCCGGCGCAGTCCCGGATCCAGGCGCTGCTGACGGCCCGCGAACGCGAGGTGCTCTCGCTCATGGTCGGGGGCGCGCGGAACAACGAGATCGCGGACCAGCTCGTCATCTCCGAGGGGACGGTCAAGTCCCACGTCAAGAACATCTGCCGCAAGCTGCGCGCCAGCAACCGCGCGGAGGCAGTGTCCCGATATCTGCAGCTCGTGATGCGGGAACGCTCGTGACCGTCGCGAGCAGCCGGGTCGGCGTGCCGTTCCCGCCCGCCGCGCCGCGGTCCGGATGGCGTCGCCGCGGAGCGGAGCTGACGAACCGGGTCGCCGAGATCTTGGTGTCGGCCCAGGAGCTGCTCGGGCCCGAGCTCGCCATCGGCCAGATCCGCGACCTGTCCGCGGGACGCTCCGCCGAGGTCGTGTCGACGCTCACCTGGCTGTGCATCGACCGGTTGCGCGAAGAGCAGCCGAGCAAGGCCAAGACCGCCGCGATCTGCACGCTGGTCAGCGATCTCCAGAAGCTGGCGCTCGAGCTCTACGAGAACGAGATGGCGAGCCGTACGCGTCGCCTGGCCGCCATGGAGGACTCGCTGAACCGTCTCCGCGCGATGTCGACCTCCGCCGACCTGCTCGACCACGTGTGCGAGGAGCTCGTCAGGAACTGCGGATTCGAGCGGGCGCTGCTCTCGCGTGTGGAGAACGGGATCTGGACCCCGTGGGTGCCGTACTTCACGGAGACCGCGACGATGCAGAGGTGGTTCGAGGACTGGCTCGACACCGCCATCCCCCTGAACGAGATGGTGCTCGAGAACCAGCTCCTGACCGAGTGCCGGCCCGAGCTCGTGGACGACACCTCGATCGACAAGGTCCATCCGATCGTGCGCGCCGGGCTCTCGAACTCCTACGTGGTCGCGCCGGTCATGCCCGCGGGGAACGTCGTGGGGTTCCTTCACGCCGACCATCACCCGACGGACCGCCGGTGCGACGAAACCGATCGTGACGTGCTCTGGGCCTTCGCCGAGGGGTTCGGCCACATCTACGAGCGCACAGTGCTGCTCGAGCGCCTGCGCTCGCAGCGCGACGAGGTCCGCGAGACCCTGGGAGCGGTCGACGAGGCGATGGTCGAGCTGACGGAGTCGGAGATCCAGCTCGCCACCAAGGCCGACAACGTCTCGACCGTGAAGCGGGCGGCGGTGTCGGTCCTGACGACCATGAGCGACGACATCGGCGAGCTCACGCCCCGCGAACTCGAGGTCCTGGAGCTCATGGTGGCTGGCGCGACCAACAGCGAGATCGCGAACAAGCTCGTCATCACCGAAGGCACGGTGAAGTCGCACGTGAAGCACATCCTGCGGAAGCTCGGCGCCGTGAATCGATCGCAGGCGATCGCGCACTACCTGGGCGTGTCGGGCGACCACGTCGTCTGAGCCCCGCGTCGCCGCCCACCGCTCCCATCCTCCCAAGGAGGGGGCCATCCATACCCCCGGCGGGATGATCCGGGGTGGGGGCGCAAGCAATCTTCGGCCACGAACAGCAGACGTCCCGTCCGGGTCGGAGAGGAGCAACATGGGCAAGCACGACGTCGAGATGACGAGGCAGGAGCAGGAGGCGGCGATCGACGTTGCGCGCGAGCTCGCCGTCGAATTCGACCGGGTCGGGAAGGACGCCGATGCGAAGAACAGCTTCCCGCACGAGCTCGTGCCCCTGTACAAGCAGAGCGGCCTCGCCGGCATCGCGGTGCCCAAGGAGTACGGTGGCGGCGGCGCCGACATCCTCACGCTCGCGCGCATCTCGCGGGTGCTGGCGAAGGGCGATCCGGCGAGCTCGCTGGCCTTCAACATGCACCAGACGATGGTCGGGATCCTCCGCGGCCTGATGAGCGACGACGCCAAGGCGACGTGGTTGCCGCAGGTGGCGAGCGACAACAAGCTCATCTGCGGGCCGTTCAGCGAGGAGCGAGCCGGCCTGATCGGGCTCGCCGACACGACGGCGACGCCGACGGCCGACGGCGGCTGGACGATCGACGGCCGGAAGGTCTGGGCGACGCTGTGCGAGGCCGCGGACATCATCAGCTTCAACGCGACGGTCACCGACGACGACGGCCTGCTGCCCGACGACTTCATGGACCATGCCGCGTCCGAGGGCGTCTTCGTGATCTCGGCGGATCTGCCGGGGCTGCGGATCGACCGGACGTGGGACGCGATGGGAATGCGCGCGACGGGCACTCACAGCCTCGTCTTCGACGGGGTGCGCGCCAACCACGAGGCGCTCGTCGGCAACTTCCGCGGCGGCCTCTTCGGGGAGTTCGAGTGGGCCGCGATGACGTTCTCGGGCGTGTACCTCGGCCTCATCGACAAGGTGTACGAGAACACGCGGGAGATCCTGCGCAAGAAGTCGCTCGGGCGGACGGCCGAGGCGGCCAACACCGCGCTCAAGAACCTCGGCTACATCCAGTCGGGCCTCGGGCGGATGCTCGTCGAGCGCGAGAAGTGCGAGCGCGTCCTCGAGGCGACCTGCCAGCAGCTGGTCGAGGGTCGCGACGCCGGCATGGACGTGATGAGCCGCGTCGGCTGGCTGGACGTCTGCAAGGTGACGATCACCGAGAGCGCGATCGACATCGCCGACCTCGGCATGCGCCTCGTCGGCGGCCAGTCGTTCCGCCGCGGTCACGTGCTCGAGCGCCTGTACCGCGACGCCCGCAGCGGCCCGTTCCACCCGCTGACGACCGAGCAGACCTACGACCTGCTCGGGCGCATCGAGCTGGGCCTCATGGAGGCGCCGGCCGAGGACGCGGAGCAGGCAAGCGCCGTGGCGGCGTAGGTGCCCTCGTGCGTCCATTCGAGCCAGCCGAGATGGCGGAGTTGGTGGCCGAGCTGTTCGTGCGGGCCGGGCAGGACGCCGAGCTCAGCGAGCGGATGAGCTTCGCCGGCACGATCGTCCACATCCACTTCGAGAGCGACGACGGGAACGCACGCGAGGCGGGGTGCACGCTCTTCCTCGATCGAACGCCGATCAGCGGAGAGGTGGGCCTCGTCGGAACGGCCGAGATCGACCTGGTCGCCCGCACCGAGACGTTCACCAAGATGATCGCGGGGCGGCAGGCTCTGCCGATGGCGATCGCGCGCGGCGAGGTCACATACACGGGACCCGTCCGCAAGTTCCTCCGCGTCGTCCCCCTGCTGCAGACGTTCGACTTCGAGATGTTCCGCGACGGGGACGACGCGGGCGACGCCCCGGCGGCGGAGCCTAGGTTCGGCCCCGTCGCCTGAACGCCGCGAAGGCCGCCACGACCCACGCGACGACGACGCCGACGACCTCGTACGGGTTGCGGGCGCCGAGCACCAGGGCGCTGGCGGTCATCCCCACGAGCAGCGCCAGGCCGGCGAGCCACAGCGGGAGGTCGAACGGGCTCCGCGGCGTCGGCGGCAACGATCCGCTCCGTGACTCGTGCGCCGGGCTCGCGAGCCGCAGCGGGCCGCTCCGGGCGCCGGTGAGCAGCTGGTGGACGTCGGCGCGGGCGTCAGCCATCACCTCGTCGACCGCGCCCTCGGCGGCGACCCGGCCGTCGATGAGGACGACGACGTGGTCGGCCAGGCGGCGGGCGACGTCCATGTCCTGCGTGACGACGAGGACGGTGCCCCCCACCCGCTCGTGCCGCGCGCGCACGAGCTCGCACAGCCCGACGAGCCGGACGCCGTCGATGCCGAGCTCGAATCCGTCGAGCACGGCGTAGTCCGGATCGGACGCCAGCGCCCGGGCGATCGCCGCGCGCTTGCGCATGCCCGCCGAGAGCTGGGCGGGCGACTCGTCCGCCCAGGCGCCGAGGCCCACCTCCTCGAGCCGCTCCA
Source organism: Solirubrobacterales bacterium (assembly GCA_025964075.1). Classification (GTDB taxonomy): domain Bacteria; phylum Actinomycetota; class Thermoleophilia; order Solirubrobacterales; family Solirubrobacteraceae; genus JAOPZQ01. Next base: position 6,762 of record JAOPZQ010000052.1, read on the forward strand.
CCGCTCGATCGTGGATCTCCTCCTCCGACAGCGTCGTGACCGTCCGCAGCTGGAGCTCCAGGTTCTCGAGCACGGTCATCGACTCCCACAACGCCGAGCCGTACACGTCGGAGCCCTGCAGGAGGACGCCGACGCGGCGGCGCAACTGCGTCAGCTCGCGGCGGCTCATGTCCCAGAGCGAGCGGCCCTCGACGAGGACGCGGCCGGCGCTCGGCGGGTGGAGCGCCGCGAGGTGACTGACGCAGGTGCTCTTCCCGGCGCCCGAGGGACCGACCATCGCGGTGATCCGGCCCGCGGGTGCGGCGAAGCTCACGCCCTCCAGCACCGGCGTCGCGCCGTAGCCGGAGTGGACGCCCTCGAACGCGATCCCCGCTACGACCTTCGCCCCCACCCCGCCGGCATGCCGCCCGGCCAGTATCCCCACGACAGCACGGCCATGCTGGCCAGCCAGCCGACGTACATCGCGTCGCCGACCGGCAGGAGGACCATGGCGGCGGCGGCGCCGACGCCCCAGTAGCCGAGGAACGTCGTCAGCAGCTCGACGCGGCGCGCGTGGTAGGAGAGCGCCCCGACCCAGACGGCGAACACGATGCGGCTGCCGACGTCGAGCACGCCGGCCACCCGCAGTCGCGTCGAGTGGTCGACGAGCGCGGACGCGCGCGCTGCCGTGCGCGGGCCGGACGCGTAGAACGCGTCGGCGACGTCGCGCAGGGCGAGGAACCCGAAGGCCGTGGCGCCGGCGACGAGGATCGGCCCGGCGATGGCGGTCACGAGCACGAGGCGCCCCACCGTCGCGCCGCGCCGCCGGACCATCCAGTAGAGGTAGACGCCGACCCCGATCCCGAGCACGAGCGCGAGCCCCCGGAGGCCGGCGGCCAGCGCCTGGGTCGAGGGGGCGCGATGGAACGTGGTGAGCTCCCGCAGCCGATCGGCATCCGACGCGCCGAACCGCGTGGGACTGCCCGCGCGGGTGGTCGTGGCGGTGTTCGCGGCGATCAGCGCGGCGATGAGCGTCCCGACGCTGACGGCGCCCGACAGCGCCGCCCAGCGGCCGGCGCGGCGTTCGGGATCGGCGATCCGCAGCGGCACGGCGATGCTCATCTCAGCTCGTCTCTCCCGTGGGTG
>JAOPZQ010000081.1 GCA_025964075.1 Solirubrobacterales bacterium
CGGGCGTCCGCCTCTCGCGCTTCGAAGCGGCCCGCGGTCTGCGTCGGGTGAGTGACGCTGACGCACAGGTGGCCACCCGGGACGAGCACGCGCGCGGCCTCACGCAGAGCCGCCGGCAGGTCGTCGAGGTCCATCAAGACGTTGTAGGCCACGACGAGAGAGAAACCGGCGGCGGCCAACGGGAGCGCCGCCGCGTCTGCGAGCAGTGAAGAACTGCGGCGCGTAGTGGTGGTAGGAGTCGTGGCCGGGCGTCCGCGCCCACGCCGCCCAGCGCGGTGCCTCGCGCTCCCACTCTTCGCTCAGCGACCTCAAGCGGGCGCCGCGCGCGCGGCGAGCTGCCCGCAGGCCGCGTCGATGTCCCGGCCGCGCTTCAGCCGCACCGTCGCGCGGACACCGTGGGCCTCGAGCGCGTCCTTGAACGCGGCGATCGCGCCGCGGGAGGAGCCGTCGTACGGCCCGCCGGTCGGGTTGTACGGGATCAGGTTCACCTTGAAGACGAGCGGGTCGAGGATTCGGGCCAGCTCGACGGCCTGCTCGTACCGGTCGTTGACCCCGGCGAGCATCACGTACTCGACGAACACGCGTCGGCGCTTGCGCTCGTGGTGGGCGTGGCACGCGGCGAGGACGTCGGCCAGCGGGTAGCGGTCGTTGACCGGCATGAGCTCCGAGCGCAGCGCGTCCTCGGGAGCGTGCAGGGAGAGCGCGAGGCGGATCGGCATCGGCTCCTCGGTGAGGCGCTCGATGCCGGGGATCCAGCCCACCGTGGAGATCGCCGTGCGCCGGTGCGTGATCCCGAGGTCGGGTAGGCGCGCGCAGGCGGCGAGCACCGCGTCGAGGTTCATCATCGGCTCGCCCATTCCCATGAACACGCAGTGGTCGACGTCCGTCATCCGCCGGAAGTGGAGAGCCTGGTCGAGGATCTCCGAGGCGCTCAGGTTGCGCCCGAACTTCATCGACCCCGTGGCGCAGAACGAGCAGGTGAGGGGGCAGCCCGACTGCGAGGAGAGGCACAGCGAGCGCCGCCCGTCGCGGTAGCGCATGAGCACGGCCTCGACCGGGCGGCCGTCGGCGGTCGCGAACAGCGCCTTGACCGTGCCGTCCGACGCGTGCGCCTCATCCTGCAACGTCAGCGTCGACAACGGCACGCGCGACGCCAGCTCCGAGCGCAAGGCGACGGGCAGGTTGGTCATCGCCTCGTAGTCCGCGGCTCCGCGCGCGGTCCACCCCCACACCTGGCGGGCGCGGAAGGCGGGCTGGCCGAGGTCGGTCAGCGTCTGGTCGAGCAGCGCGAGGTCCACGCCCCTATCGTGGCACGGCCGTGCGCCTCGCCAAGTTCCTCGCCCACGCCGGAATCGCCTCCCGCCGCCACGCGGAGGACCTCGTCCGCGCCGGCCGGGTCACGGTCGGCGGGGAGACGGTGACCGACCCGGCGCGCGACGTCGAGCCCGGCAGCGGCGTGAAGGTCGACGGCGAGCCGGTCAAGGGCGCCGAGGCGCGGGTCGTCTACGCGCTCAACAAGCCGCTCGGCGTCGTCTCGACCGCGAGCGACCCGCAGGGCCGGCCGACGGTCGTCGAGCTCGTCCCGGGCGCGCGGCGCCTTTATCCGGTCGGCCGGCTCGACGCGGACGCTACCGGCCTGCTTCTCCTCACGAACGACGGGGATCTGGCCAACCGCCTGACCCACCCTCGCTATGAGGTGCCGCGCACCTACCGCGCCACCGTGGGCAACCCGCCGGTGCGCGATCGGGCCCTCCGGGCGCTGCGCGACGGCGTCCGCCTCGACGACGGACTGACCGCGCCGGCGCGCGCCCGCCGCGTCGGCAACGACGGCATCGAGCTGACGATCCACGAGGGCCGCAAGCGCCAGGTGAAGCGCATGTGCGCCGAGGTCGGGCACCCGGTGCGCCGCCTCGTCCGCACGTCGTTCGGTCCGCTCGCGCTGGGCGCGCTCCAGCCCGGCCGCTACCGCCGCCTCTCCGAGGCCGAGGTCGAGCAGCTGCGCAAGACGGCCAGGTCCCCCTCCATCGGCGACGGCTAGCCTGCGGGCCTATGGAGCGGCTCTTCGCCCTGCGCGGCGCGATCGGCGTGGACGTCAACGAGCGCGATGCCATCCTCGGCGCCACCGACGCGCTGATGCGCGAGGTCATGAGGCGCAACGACCTGCACCCTGACGTCGTGGTCAGCTGCATCTTCACGATGACCGAGGATCTCGACGCCGAGTTCCCGGCGGTCGCCGCGCGGCGGCTCGGCTTCGACCGCGTGCCGCTGCTCTGCGCCCGAGAGATCCCTGTGCCCGGGGCGCTGCCGCGCATCATCCGACTGCTCGCGCACTACTACGCGGACGACGCGCACACGGCGCGCCACGTCTACCTCGGCGCGGCGCAGGCGCTGCGCCAGGACCTCGAGTCGGCACAATAGGTCCGCCGATGACGATCGAGTTCGCCGACAAGGTCCGCCGCATCCCGGTCTACCCGGCCGCGTCCGCCTACGCGGTCGAGGGCGACGTGGCGATGCTCGCCTCGAACGAGTCGCCGTTTCGGCCGCTGCCCGAGGTGGTGGCCGCCGCCCAGGAGGCGATCGCCGGCGCCCATCGCTATCCCGATCCGGGGAGCGGCGGGCTGCGCCGCGCGCTGTCCGACCGCTACGAGGTCCCGGCACCGCGCATCGCGATCGGCAACGGGTCGTGCGACCTCCTGCTCGCCGCGGGCGAGACGCTGCTCGAGCCGGGCGCCGAGCTCGTCTACGCCTGGCCGTCGTTCTCCATCTACCCGCACCTCGCCGCCGCCTCCGGCGCCCGCGCGATCCAGGTGCCGCTCGACGACCGCGACGGCCACGACCTCGAGCGCATGCTCGCCGAGGTCAACGTCGCGACGCGCCTGTTCATCGTCTGCAACCCGAACAACCCGACGAGCACGGCGCTGCCGCTCGCGGACATCGCGGCCGCGATCGCGCGGGTCCCGCGCCACGTCTGCGTGAGCCTCGACGAGGCCTACTGCGAGTTCAGCGTCCTCGACGACCCGGACAGCTCGCTCGAGCTCCTGCGCGACCATCCGAACCTCGTCCTCCTGCGCACGTTCTCCAAGGTCTACGGCCTGGCCGGCCTGCGCGTCGGGTTCGGCCTGTGCGGGTCCGAGGACTTCCGGGTCGCCGTCGACCAGGTGCGCCAGCCGTTCTTCTGCAACGCCGCGGCGCAGGCCGCCGCGCTCGAGGCCCTGCGCCATCAGGACGAGGTCGAGCGCCGCGTCACGGCGACGATCGCGGCCCGGCTCGAGCTCGAGGAGGGGCTGCGCGAGCTGGGGATCGACCCCGCCACCTCGCAGGCCAACTTCGTCTGGTTCGACCTGCCGGCCGAGCGCGAGGAGCGCGACGTCGTGGACGGCCTTGCGCGCCGCGGGGTGCTCGTACGTGCGGGCGCCGCGCTCGGTCGCGAGGGCGCCCTGCGGGTCACGGTCGGCACGCCGACCGAGAACCGCAGGTTCCTGAGCGCCCTGGCCGAGCTCACTTAGCGCAGTCGCTCGCGCCCATCTTCTTCGCCAGCTTCTGCGCGTTCCCGTGCAGCAGGCTGTTCTGGTGGATGATCGACTTGACCTTCGCGCTGTCGCCGCTGGCGGCGGCCGCGGACATCTGCTGCGCCGCCGTCACCTGCTGCGTGAGGTACGTGGTCGCGCCCGTCAGGTTGGTCTTCTGGTCGGCGGGCGTGCTCACCTTCTGCAGCTGCGCGATCTCGTCCTGGATGATCGGCACGGCTGCGCCGACGTAGGCGGGGATCCCGGCCGTCGTCGAGGGCGCCTTGACCTTGGCGAGCTTGACGTTCTCCTGCTTGCAGATCGTGTTGAGCGAGTCCGCGAATGCCTTGTGCGTCGAGTCCTTGCCGCCGCCGCATCCGGCGAGCGCCAGCACCACGATGGCGGCGCCTGCCGCGCCGAGCCTGCTCGGTGTCATGAGTTCGGTTCCTCCCGGGTGGATTCGGCGCGCACCCTACCGCGACGCGCCGGCGTCTGGTACAAAACGAGGGAGATGACCGATCGCTGTCACACCGCCGCACTCGCGCCGCGCAGCGATCGCTCGTATCTGTACGCCTGGCGATTTACCTAGGCGCTCGGCCGACAACCCTGCGTGCCGCCACCTCTCGTTGGCGGCCCGGACCGAGCGCCGGACCCGGCAGCACCCGTCCCTAGAATTTCCAGGCAGCCTGAGAGGAACCAGATCGTGATGATCGTCATGAACAGCGGCGCGACGGAAGCGGAGGTCCGCTCCGTCGTCGAACGCGTCGAGAGCGTCGGAGCGCGCACCCACATCTCCCAGGGCGAGGAGGTGACGGTGATCGGCGCGATCGGCGACCTCGAGCACGTCGCCCGGCTCGAGCTCGAGGGCTTCCCCGGCGTCGACCGGGTCGTCCCGATCCTCAAGCCCTACAAGCTGGCGTCGAGCCAGATACGCCACGGCGAACGCACGGTGCTCGACATCGGCGGGCGCAAGGTCGGGGGGAATCACTTCGCGCTGATCGCCGGGCCGTGCACGGTCGAGTCGCGCGACCAGGTCCTGGCCGCGGCCCGGGCGGTGCGCGACGGCGGCGCGACGCTGATGCGCGGCGGCGCCTACAAGCCACGCACGTCGCCCTACGCCTTCCAGGGCCTCGGCCAGGAGGGGCTGCGGCTGCTCGCGGAGGCCAAGGAGGAGACCGGCCTGCCGGTCGTCACGGAGCTGATGGACGCTCGCGACATGGAGGCGGTGCTCGAGGTGGCCGACGTCGTCCAGATCGGCGCGCGCAACATGCAGAACTACGCGCTGCTCTCCGAGGTCGGCCGGGCCGGGATCCCCGTGCTGCTGAAGCGCGGCCTCTCGGCGACGCTCGAGGAGCTGCTGATGGCCTCCGAGTACGTGCTCAAGGAGGGCAACCAGCAGGTCATGCTGTGCGAGCGCGGCATCCGCACGTTCGAGACGGCCTACCGCTTCACGCTCGACCTCACGGCGATCCCCGTCCTCAAGGAGCTCTCGCATCTTCCGGTGATCGTCGACCCGAGCCATGCGGCGGGACGACGCGCTCTCGTCGAGCCGCTGTCGCTCGCGGCCGCGGCGGCGGGGGCGGACGGGATCATCGTCGAGGTCCACCCGAACCCGGACGAGGCGATCTGCGACGGCCCCCAGCAGCTGCCGGCCGACGAGTTCGCCGGCTTCGCGGACCGGGTCGAGCAGGCGGCGGCGGTCGCCGGCAAGATCATCTCCCGCGTCGCCGCGGTCTAGCGGGGCTGCGTGCGCGTCGGCGTCCTGGGCCTCGGGCTGATCGGCGGCTCGATCGCTCTCGCGGCGCGCGAACGTCTCGGCGCCGAGGTCGCCGGGTTCGATCCGGATCCGCACGCGCGCCGGCGGGCGCTCGAGCGCGACGCCGTGAGCGAGGTCGCCGTGGACGCCGCCGGCGCGGTCGGCGGCGCCGACGTCGTCTGGGTCG
>JAOPZQ010000082.1 GCA_025964075.1 Solirubrobacterales bacterium
TCCGTCACTCCCTCGACGCCGAGGGCCTCGGGAGCCCGCGCACGCTCGCCCGCTTCGAGCGCGGGCTGCTTTCGCGTGCCGCCGAGGCGTGGATGGTGTCCCCGGCGGACCTGGAGGGAGCGCGCGCGCTGGCGCCGGCGGCGCGGCTGCGCTACGTCCCCAACGCGGTGGACGTGGCGGCCATCGCCCCCGTGGCGCCGGTGCCGGGCGGTCCCGCGGTGCTGGTCGCGAGCTTCGCCTACGAGCCCAACCGGCGCGGCCTGCGGTTCCTCGTCGACGAGGTGCTCCCGCGCGTGGCCGAGGCGCGGCTCCTCCTCGTCGGGGGAGGCCTCGATCCGGGCACCGTCGGCGATCGCGCCGAGGCGCTCGGGTTCGTCGAGGACCTCGCGGCCGTGTACGCGCGCGCCGCCTGCGCGGTCGTCCCGCTGCTCGAGGGCGGCGGCTCGCCGCTCAAGTTCGTCGAGGCGCTCGCCTACGGGCTGCCGGTGGTCGCCACGCCGCGGGGCGCCGCCGGCCTCGAGGCGCGGGCCGGCGAGCACTTCCTGCTCGGCGAGGGCGCGGACGGGTTCGCCGAGGCGCTGAGGATCGCGCTGAGCGGCGGCGCGCCAGGAGTCGGGAGCGCCGGGCGCCGCCTCGCCGAGGAGCGCTACTCGGTCGCCGCTCTGACCCGGGCACTGGCGCCGTGAGCGGCGATTAAGGTAGGCCACGCCCGATGAAGATCGTCTCCGTCATGACCACCGGATCACGCGGCGGCGCCGAGTTCGCGGCCGTCGAGATGCTCGACGCGCTGATCGACCGCGGCCATGAGGCGGTGATGCTCACCGATCAGCCCGGGATCGCCCGCGACACGCGCGTCGTCGTGCGGCCGATCGACATCGGGCCCAAGCTCTCGGTCCGCACCTATGGGAGCCTGGCGCTGAGGTCGGTGAGCCACGTCCGGCGCCTGCGGCGCGCGCTCGAGGCGGAGGCGCCGTACGACGTGCTGCTCGTCCACTACAAGAAGGAGCAGCTGCTCTCGCGCTGGCTGCCCGCTCACCTGCGGCCGACTCTGGCGTGGGCCGAGTGGGGTCCGATTCCCTTCCCCATGCGCCGCGGGCTCCCGCGGCGGATGTACCTGGACGCGGCGCGGCGCGCCGACGTGGTGCTCGCGATCTCCGAGGACACCCGCCGCGGGGTCTGCGCGGTCGGCGTGCCGGAGGCGAAGGTGCGCTACGTCCCGAACGTCATGAGGGTCGACGACCTCCGGTTCAGCGCCGAGGGCCGCGCGCGCGTGCGCCACGACCTCGGCATCCCCGAGAGCGCGTTCGTCGTCGGCTGCATCTCCCGCTTCCACCCGAAGAAGCGCAACGACGTCGTCGTCGACGCCGTGGCGACCCTCGACCACGACGCGCACCTCGTCCTCGCGGGCGACGGCGAGACGGAGGACGACCTGCGGGCTCGGGCGGCCCCGCTCGGCGAGCGCGCGCATTTCGTCCCCACGCCCGGCCACGACGTCGCGGATCACCTCTCGGCGTTCGACGTGTCGGTGTTCTGCCCGAGCCCGACCGAGGGCGCGCCGCGCGCCGTCCTGCTGGGCATGCTCGTGTCGCGGCCGTGCATCGCGACGGGCGCCGAAGGCGTCGCCGACATCCTCGCGCCGGGGGCGGGGGCGATCCTCGAGCCCGAGAACGACCCCGCCGCGCTGGCGGCGCTCCTCGCCGAGTACGCCGCCGACTCCGACCGCCGGGCCCGCGAGGGAGCGGAGTCGCGCCGGCGGATCGAGACGACGTACGCGGCGCCGGTGGTCGCCGCCCAGATCGAGGCCCTCCTGGCGCCGCGGTCGAAGTCGTCCGCATAGATATTCCGCGCCGCCATACTCACCAGCCGCGTGCAAGAAATGCAGAGGTTCGACGTCGATCCTCCCGTCGGAGCGCGGCGGGCGGTCGCCGACATCCTGATCCAGGTCGTCGGGATGGTCGGCAATCTCGGCCTCGGCGTCGTGGTGACCGCGATCCTCGCCCGCCAGCTCGGCGACCGCGGGTTCGGCCAGTGGACGACGATCTTCGCCGTCGCGGCGTTCACGACGTTCTTCACCGACCTCGGCCTGCGCCAGGTCGTGATCCGCATGATCGCGAACGAGCCGGAGCGCGAGGCCCACTGGCTCGGCGCCCAGTTCTCGCTCGTGTTCGTGCTCGCGATCCCCACCGCGGCGATCACGGCCGGCGTCCTCGCCGTCATCTCGCGCAGCCACGCGATGCTCGTCGCCGGCCTGATCCTGTCGATCGGCTGCCTCCAGGCGCCGCTCGGCGACCTCGCGGTGGTGTTCCAGCTCCGCACCCGGAACGACATCACCACGGCGCTGGCGACACTGCGCAGCGTGCTCTGGGGCGGCGCCGTCGTGGCCCTCAGCCTCGCGGACGGCGGCCTCGTGGCCTTCGCGATCTGCTCGCTCGCCACCACCGTCGCGACAAACGCGACGATGGCGGTGCTGGCGCTGCGCCGGGCGGACGTCGAGATCACGCGGGCGCGCTCGGACTGGGAGCCCCTCCTGCGGCTGGCGCTGCCAGTGGCGCTGGCGGCCTTCCTCAGCCTCGCCTACGGCCGGATCGACCAGGTGCTCGTGTTCCTCCTCGGCGGCTCGCGCGACGCCGGCCTCTACGGCGCCGCCTACCGGGTTCTCGACCAGATCCAGTTCATCCCCGTCGCGGTGCTGACGACGCTCACGCCGCTGCTGGCGAGCGCGCTCGCGAACGATCGCGCCCGCCTGCGTCTGATCCTCGGGCAGGCGGCCACGTACCTCTCCATCGCCTCGCTCGGGGCGCTCGCGATCACCATCGCGGCCGCCAGGCCGATCGTCCGGCTCCTCTTCGGCCACGAGTTCGTCGCCGCCGCCCCGGCGCTCCCGGTGCTCATGGGCGCGTTCGTCGCGATCTGCTTCGGCTACCTGACGGGCACGATGATCATCCTGGTCGGGCTGCAGCGCCGGAACGTCGTCCTCGCGCTCGTCGCGTTCGCGGTCAACATCGGGCTGAACCTGGCGCTGATCCCGAGCTACGGGTTCAAGGCGGCCGCCTGGGTCACGCTCGCCACCGAGGGGCTCTGGGTCGTGCTGGCGGGGCGGATGGTCTTCGGCGAGCTCGGCATCGGGCTCGACCTCCGCCGGCTCCCGCGAGTGGTCCTCGCGGCCGCGCTCACGGGGGGTGCCGTCGCCGCGGTCCGTGCGGCCGGCGCCGGCGTCGGCGTGCTGCTCGCGGTGGGCGTGGTCGTCTACCCGGCCCTGACGCTCGGCCTGCGGGTCGTCACCGTGGGCGAGATCGCGAAGCTCCTGCGCCGCGACGCGGAGTGAGCGTCTGCGGGGCGACTTCTATCCTGCGCCGATGAGGATCGCCGTCGAGGCCAGCGTCCTCCACGCGGACTGGGGCGGCATACCGAAGTACGTCGACCGCATCGTTCGCGGGCTCGTCGAGGCGGGGGACGAGGTCGACCTCCTGGCGAACTCCCGGCGGATCGTCCGCGCCATCCCCGGCGCCCACGACGTCGGGATGCGGGTCAAGGGCCTCGCGCTGTGGCGCGAGGTCGCGCTGCCCGCCTGGCTGGCCGCCCAGCGGCCGGACGTGCTGTGGGGCCCCGCGACCGCGCTGCCCCGGCTCGCGCCCGTCCCCACCGTCGTGACCGTGCACGACCTCGCCCCGGTGCTGTTCCCGGGCACGAAGCCGCAGCCGGGCCGAGGCGGATCCGAGCCCGGCGCGAACCGGCGCGCCGCCCGTCAAGCCGACCGCGTGATCGCGGTCTCGGGGACGACCGCGCGGGACGTCGAGCGCGTCTGGGACGTCGACCCCGCCGTCGTCCGCGCCGTCGCGCTGGGGGTCGACGAGCGCTTCTGCCCCGGCGACCGCGCCCGGGCGCAGGCCGAGGTCGAGGCGCGCTGGGGCCTCCGCGAGCCGTGGGTGCTCGCCGCGGGATCGCTGGAGCCGCGCAAGGGCCTCGACGTCCTGATCGCCGCCGCCGCCCTCGCGGCGCGCACCGACCGCCTCTGGCGGGTCGCGCTCGCCGGGCAGCCGGCGTTCCGGGGCGAGGAGATCGCGACGGCCGCGCGCGCGACCGGAGCCTGCTCGGTCCTCGGGCCGGTGAGCGAGGACGAGCTGCTGACGCTTTTCCGGGCGGCGGACCTGCTCGCCGTCCCCTCGCTCTACGAGGGCTTCGGACTGACGCCGCTCGAGGCGATGGCGTGCGGGACGCCGGTGGTCATCGCCGGGGACTCGGGCGGCCTCGAGGAGGTCAGCGGCCCGGCGGCGCGGATCGTGCGCGAGCGCACGCCCGCGGCGTGGGCCGAGGCGGTCGATCGCGTGC
>JAOPZQ010000086.1 GCA_025964075.1 Solirubrobacterales bacterium
AGGGCGTCCCCGGCCTCGCCAAGACGCTGACCGTGAAGACGCTCGCCGAGGTCGTCGGCGGCTCGTTCCGCCGGGTCCAGTTCACGCCCGACCTCGTCCCGTCGGACCTCGTCGGGACGCGGATCTACCGGCCCGACACCGGTCGCTTCGAGACCGAGATCGGTCCCGTGTTCGGCAATTTCCTGCTCTCCGACGAGATCAACCGCGCGCCCGCCAAGGTGCAGTCGGCGCTGCTCGAGGTGATGCAGGAGCAGCAGGTGACGATCGGCGGCGAGACGTTCGCGGTCCCGAAGCCGTTCCTCGTCATGGCGACGCAGAACCCGATCGAGCACGAGGGCACCTACCCGCTGCCCGAGGCGCAGGTCGACCGCTTCCTGATGAAGGTCGTCGTCGACTACCCGAGCACGGGCGAGGAGGCCGCGGTCGTCGGCCGCTCGCTCGGCGCCGAGCCCGAGGTGCGCGAGCGCCTGTCGCTGCGCGATCTCGAGCGCTACAGCCTCGCGACGCGCGCGGTGCTGGTCGACCGCGAGGTGATCGGCTACGCCGTCGCCCTCGCCGACGCGACCCGGCACCCGCGCGAGTACGGCCTCGGGGAGCTCGAGGAGCTGATCGAGTACGGCGCCAGCCCGCGCGGACCGATCGGCCTGATCCACGCCGCTCGGGCGCTGGCGCTGCTGCGCGGTCGCGCCCACGTCGACATCGACGACGTCCGCGACCTCGCCGCCGACGTGCTCCGCCACCGGCTCGTCCTCTCCTACGACGCGCTGAGCGAGGACGTGACCGCCGACGACGTGCTCGAGAAGGTCCTCTCCGCCGTCTCCGAGCCCGACCACCTGACGCGGCGCGCGGCGCACGTGCAGGCGGCGTCCGGGGGCCGATGAGCGAGCCGCCTCCCCTGTCGGTTCCCGAGGCCCGCCAGGGCCCGGGCCGCATGCCGCACGGGCTGCTCGAGTCCCTCGACCTCGTCGTCGCTCGTCGCACCTCGGGCGCGCTGCCGGGCGATCGCCGCGGCGCCGGGCTCGGCGCCGGGACCGAGCTCGCCCAGCTGCGTCCGTACGAGGTCGGCGACGACGTGCGCCAGATCGACGCCGCGGCGACCGCGCGGACGGGAGAGCCCCACGTGCGGCTCCACGTGCCCGAGCGCACGCTGACGACGTGGATCGTCCTCGACGTGTCGGCGTCGATGGCGTTCGGCACGGCCGAGCGACTGAAGTCCGACGTGGCCGAGGGCGTCGTCCTCGTCATCGGCCGCCTGGCGATCCGGCGGGCCGGCAGCGTCGCGCTCATGACCTACGGCGCGGGCCGGCCGCGGCTGCTTCCGCCTCGGGCGTCGAAGCCGGGGCTGGTGGCGCTGCGGCGCGCCGTGGCCGAGGGCGTCGTCCCCGACGGCCACTCCGACCCGCATGCGCTCGGCCAGGCGCTGGCGCGGCTGCGCGCCGTCGCGACCCAGCCCGGACTGGTGGTCGTCGTGTCCGACTTCCGCGACCAGGAGGAATGGGTGCGGCCCCTGCGCGGCGTCGCCGCGCGGCATTCCGTCCTCGCGGTCGAGATCCGTGACCCGCGCGAGCACGAGCTGCCCGCCTCGGGGCGGCTCGCGCTCGTCGATCCGGAGACGGGCGAGCTCCTCGAGGTCGACACCTCGCGCCGCGGGCTGCGCGAGCGCTTCGCCGCGCTCGAGGCCGAAGGCCGCGCCGAGGTCGCGAAGACGTTTCGCCGGCTCGAGGTCGCGCACGTCGTGCTGTCCACCGATCGGGACTGGCTCCGCGACCTGGGGCGCCGGCTGCGATGAGCTTCGCCTCGCCCGTGTGGCTGCTCGGCCTCGGGCTGGTGCCCCTGGCGGTGGCCGCGCATGTCGCCGCGGGCCGGCGCGCGCGCCGCTACGCGGTGCGCTTCACCGCGGTCAGCTCCCTGAAGCTCGCCGCCGGCACCACTCCGGCCTGGCGCAAGCACCTGCCGGCGGCGCTGGCGCTCGCGGCGCTGGCCGCCTTGGTCGTCGCGCTGGCGAAGCCCCAGACCACGGTCGCCGTGCCGGTCCGCAGCGCCTCGATCGTCCTCGTCACCGACCACTCGCGCTCGATGGAGGCGACGGACGTCAGTCCCTCCCGGCTCTCGGCTGCCGAGGGCGCGGCGAACACGTTCGTCAAGCAGCTCCCCGGCTCTGTGCGCCTCGGCATCGTCGCGTTCTCGAGCGCCCCGGACGCCGTGCAGGGCCCGACGACGAACCACGACCTCGTGCGCAGCGTGATCGACGGCCAGCAGGCCGATGGCGCGACCGCCACCGGCGACGCCCTGCAGGTCGCGCTCGGGCTGCTCGCCCGCGACCGCAGCCAGTCGGGCTCGCGCCCGGCCGCGGCGATCGTCCTGCTGTCCGACGGGGCGACGACCACCGGCTCGGACCCGGTCCAGGTCGCGCGCGCGGCGAAGAACCAGCACGTGCCGATCTTCACCGTCGCGCTGGGGACCCCCGACGGGGTCCTGCCCGGCAACGCGTTCCAGCCCGACATCCCGGTGCCGCCGGACCCGCAGACGCTGCGCCTGATCTCCGAGGCGTCGGGCGGCCGCGCGTTCACCGCGCGGGATGCCGACCAGCTCTCCTCGATCTACCGCTCGCTGGGGTCGCAGTTCGGCACGCGGACCGCCAAGCACGAGGTCACGGCGAGCTTCGCCATCGGCGGCCTCGTCCTGCTGCTCGCCGCCGCGGCCACGTCGCGGCGCTGGCTCGGCCGCCTGCCGTAGCTAAGGGCAGCGGGGGGTGTCGGCGAGGATCTGGGCCTTGACCGCGCGCAGCGACGAGCTGTGGGGCGGCAGGAACCCGTCCGGCTGTCCCGCGGGGACCGGGCGGTGGGCGATGAAGGCGAGGAACGGCACGCCGCTGTACGGGACGCGGGGCGGGCAGCGCCGCGCCGCGGCCACGGCGGCACGGACCTGGCCGTCCGACAGCTCGCGCCCGCCGGTGCCGCGCGCCGCGCCGGGGTAGATGTACGGCACGACCGTGCGCGCGGGCGCGGCGACGAGCGCGACGGTCTGCACGAGCGTGAAGAGCAGCGCGGCAGCGGCCAGCGCGCCCCGCGCGCGGCGGCGACGCCAGCCGAGCACGAGGCCCGTGACCGCGAGCGGGACGAGCACGCCCTCGATCGGAACCACCGCCGTGAGGCCGGTGCCCACCTTCGCGGTGGTCAGCACCGTGAC
>JAOPZQ010000091.1 GCA_025964075.1 Solirubrobacterales bacterium
CCCCGCAGGCGCCCGACAACGGCGAGTCCGCCGTCCCCGACGCGCCGGCGGCGGCGCCCGGCGTGCCGCAGCTGCCGCCCGATCAGGTGATGCTCACGCTGCGCACGCCCGACCAGGAGGGCTCGACCGGCCAGCCGATCTTCACCGCCGTCGACGCCGGCGGGCGCACGAGCGTCTTCGTCTTCATCCGCAACCAGAGCGGGATCGTCGACAACTACGACCTGCGGGTGGAGGGCCTGCCCGAGGAGTGGTGGACGATCTTCCCGAACACCGTCTACCTGGTCCCCTACGGCACCGCGGGCAACTACGAGCAGGAGGTCGAGGTCGTCCTCCATCCGCCGCGCGCGGCGGACGCCGAGGCGCGCCCGTGGGCGTTCAACGTCGTGGTTCTCTCCAAGGCCCACAACGCCCAGGCGTCCTCGCCGCAGGGGACGCTGACGATCCACCCGTACACGGACATCGAGTCCGAGCTGACGCCGGACCGGGCGACGGGCCGGCGCAAGGCGACGTTCGAGCTCGCCGTCGCCAACCGCGCGAACGCGCGGACCGGCGTCGATCTCGTCGCCAACGACGACGAGGGCGTCTGCGACATCCAGTGCCCGGAGCCGCAGGTCGTCGTCGAGCCTGGCGAGACGGTGACGATGCCGATGGTCGTCCACGCGCCCAAGCGGATCCTCGTCGGCCGCCCGCTCGATCGCCGCCTTCAGGTCTCTGCCCAGCCGATGGCCGCGGAGCAGCCGGGCATCCCCAAGCTCGCGACCTTCCGCCAGAAGCCCTACCTTCCGTGGTGGCTCGCGCCGATCGTCCCGCTGCTCATCATCGCCGGCGTGCTCGCCTACATCCTGTGGCCGCGCACCGTCACGGTGCCCGAGCTGACCAAGGTGCAGGGAACCCTGGCCGCGCAGAAGCTCCTCGACAACGCGCACCTGAAGCTGAACCCGCAGATCATCCAGAAGGTCGTCAAGGGCGTGCCGGCGGGCAAGATCTACGACCAGTCTCCGGCCGCGGGCAAGAAGGTCAAGAAGGACTCGCAGGTGACGATCGCGATCGCCCAGGCCGCGGGTGGCGGCGCCGCGGTCGTCCCCGACGTGACCGGCGGGCCGCCCGCGACCGCGGACACGAAGCTCCGCGACGCCAAGCTGGCGCTCGGCGCGATCTCCCCGCAGCCCGCGGACCCCCAGGGCAAGATCGCCAGCCAGATCCCGGTCAAGGGCACGAAGGTGACGCCCGGCACCGCGGTGAACGTCTTCGAGGCCGTCGCGAAGCCCGCCACGAATGGGAAGGGCAAGAAGGATGCGGCCGGAGCGGGCGCGGGAGCCGCCGCGGGGGCGGCGAAGGCGGCCGGCGGTCCGGTGATCGTGGCGAACATCGCCAAGCAGGACATGCAGAAGGGCGCGAGCACGCTGTCGCAGGAGGGGCTCGTCCCGCAGCCGAAGAACACGTTCGCGGCGCAGAAGCCGGGCACGGTCGTCGGCACCGACCCGGTGGCCGGCACGAAGACCACCAAGGGCGCCGACGTCACGGTGCTGATCTCCGTCGGCTATCCGCGCCTCGCCTACGACGACTTCAACAACGTCCTGATGGCGGACGGCGGCACCGGCAAGAAGCTGCCGGCCGTCACCAAGGGCACGACGGGCTTCGTCGACCCGACCTGGTCGCCCGACGGCAAGACGCTCGTCTACCGCGGGGCGACCGGACCGAACGGCACGAGTCCGCTGTTCGTGATCGACACGACCAAGAAGGACGCGACGCAGGCGCAGATCACCAGCGGGTCGGACGACCTGCACGACCCGACGTTCGCGCCGAACCGCAAGGGCGACCTGCTCGCCGCGATCCGCGTAAAGCCGCTGCCGAGCGGCGGCAGCGACGGCGACCTCTGCTTCCTGCGACTGAACGGCACCCAGCAGGTGCAGCCCAACTGCATCACCGATCCCCAGTGGAACCTCGGCCACCGGATCGCGTGGTCGCCCGACGGCACGAAGATCCTGGTGTTCGGCATCCAGGCGGCCGCGACCACGCCGCCGGCGACCCCGCCGACGACGCCTCCCGCGGCGCCCGCGCTCAGCACGTTCGGCCTCGTCGAGTACCAGAGCGCCCTCCCGTTCTCGGCCGACCAGAACCAGTGGGGGCAGGGCAAGCCGGCGACCGACGTCAGCACGCCCGGCAAGGGCGTGATCGACGCCTCGTTCAGGCCCGACGGCAAGCAGATCGCGTTGGTGGCGAACACGGACAACGACACGGGGAGCTTCCACGTGTTCCTGACGAAGCCGACCGACCTGCTGATGGCGAAGGCGAAGGCGCTCCCGACCGGGGCGTGCGACGCCTCGTGGCGACCGGACGGCGGCGAGCTCCTGATCGCGGCCTTCCAGCCCCAATGCCCGTCGAACAGCCTCTACGCGATCGCGCGCGTCGATCCCGCCAACCCGACGCAGGTGAACCAGATCGTGGCGCAGGGCATCGACCCGGCCTGGCAGCCCGTGCAGGTCGCCACCGCCCCGCCCCTCCCGAGCCAACAGCCAGGTCCTTGAGGACGGTCCAGTGCTCTGCCCGAGCTGCCGCCGGCAGGTAGCGCGCGGCGCGGGCCACTGCACGAGCTGCGGGCGTTCCCTCGGCGGGGAGGCGACCGCGTTCGATCTCGTGCTCGGGGACGGCACCCGCGTGCCGATCGCCGAGGAGCTCACGCTCGGGCGGGCGGCCGGCAACTCGATCGTCCTCGAGCACCCCAGCGTCTCGCGCGCGCACGCGCGCGTGCGCGCGGGGACCGGCGGACCGGAGCTCGAGGACGTCGGCTCCAGCCACGGCAGCTGGCTCGACGGCCAGAGGGTCGAAGGCACGGCGCCGCTCCATGACGGCGCGATGGTGCGGCTCGGCGACGTCGAGTTGCGGGTCGAGGGACGGCACGCGGAGGACCAGGCGGCCGCGGGCCAGACGATCATCATGCGTCCGGGCGCGAGCCTGCTCGTCCCCGCGGTGGGAGCGGCGGTGCCGTCCGGCGCCACGTCGGTCGTCGGCATGCGCCCGAAGCTCCGGTCGGGCTGGGCGCTCAAGCGCCTGGAGGCGAGCGAGGGCGACAAGCGCTGGATCCTCCGCGACCTGCGCGCCGGCAAGTTCACGCGGCTGAGCGACGACGACGCCGCGCTCTTCGAGCGGCTCGACGGCGAGCACGAGCTCCCGGACCTGATCGCCGAGGCCGAGAGCCGGTCCGGCGCCGCCGGCCCCGGGCGCCTGGCGCGCCTGCTCGTCGACCTCGGCGAGCGGGGACTGCTGGAGGGGGTCGAAGGCGCCGCCGACGTCCCGGCGGCGCCCGTCGCGCGCTCGCGGCTGCAGAAGATCCTCGGGCCGCGTGAGAAGTCGGTGGCCGACGCCGGGGAGTTCTTCGACTCGGCCTACCGCCGCGGCGGCTGGGTCCTCTTCACGCGACCGGCGCTCGCGCTCGTCGCCGCCGTGGGCATCGGCGGGATCGCCGCGTTCGTGTACCTGATCGCCGGACGCTACGGCACGCCGTTCGTCGTCGCCCGCAAGCTCGGGCTCGGCGGGCTGGTCTTCCTGCTCGGCCGCTTCTTCCTCGTCATCCTCCACGAGCTCGCGCACGGCCTGACGATGGCGTCTTACGGTCGCCGCGTCGGCAAGGCCGGCATCAAGTTCCTCGCGTTCCTGCCCTACGGGTTCGTCGACGTCTCGGAATCGTGGTTCGAGCCGCGTCGGCGCCGCATCGCCATTGTCGCGGCGGGCCCCGTGTCCGACCTCGCGCTGGGCGGCGCGTTCGCGCTCGCCTGCGCCGCGCTCGGCCGGGGGACGCTGCGCGACATCCTCTTCCAGCTCGCGTTCGGCGCCTACATCGGCGCGTTCTTCAACCTCAACCCGTTCCTCGACCGCGACGGCTACCACATCATGGTCGACCTCCTCCGCGAGCCCGGGCTGCGGGCGCGCTCGCGCGCTCAGCTCGCCCGGCGGCTTGCGGGCAAGGCGCCCGAGGAGGGAGACTCACGGGTGCTGCTGCGCTTCGCGGCGGCCGGCGTGGCCTGGTCGGGCCTTGCCGCGATCTTCGCGATCTTCATGAGCACCCGCTATTACCCTGTGATCACGCATTTGGCGCCGAAGGGCGTGGTGTTGGCGGTGTTCGGGATCTTCTACGTCGTGTTGTTCATCCCCGTGCTCTGGACGGTGGGGCGGCCGCTGTGGCAACGGCGCGCGCAGGAGACCCGGCCCGACGCGGAGGTGGACGGTGCCCGCGCCTGAGGTCGACCGCGCCGCCGAGCTGCTCGAGCGGCTGCTGACCGACGCGGCGTTCCGCGCGCGCTTCCGCTCGTCGCCGTCGGACGCCTGCACGGAGTACGACCTGCCCGAGCTCGCCGACGAGCTCGGCGGGTCGATGAAGGCCGTGTTCACGCTCGAGGCGCGCGAGTCGAAGTCCTCGCTCGCCGGCGTCGTGATGGCGGCGGCGGCCGAGGGCGTCGGCGTGTTCGACCTCGTCCACCACGTCGGCCCGGCGA
>JAOPZQ010000125.1 GCA_025964075.1 Solirubrobacterales bacterium
ACGACATCTGCCTCCCCTACTTCCTCGCCTACGCCGACGAGGAGCAGCGCGCGCGCTGGCTGCCGGGCATCGCGAGCGGCGAGCTCATCACGGCGATCGCGATGACCGAGCCGGCGATCGGCTCCGACCTCGCCGGGATGAGGGCGTCGGCGAAGCGCGACGGCGACCACTACGTCGTCAACGGTACGAAGACGTTCATCACGAACGGCATCAACTCCGACCTGATCATCACCGCGGTGAAGACCGACCCGAGCGAGAAGCACCGGGGCATCAGCCTCCTCGTCGTCGAACGCGGGATGGAGGGCTTCGAGCGCGGGCGCAACCTCGAGAAGGTGGGCCAGCACTCGCAGGACACGGCGGAGCTGTTCTTCAACGACGTCCGCGTCCCGGTCGCGAACCTGCTCGGCGAGGAGGAGGGCCGCGGGTTCTTCCAGCTGACCGCGAACCTCGCCCAGGAGCGGCTCTCGATCGCCGTGGCCGGCGTCGCCGCGGCCACCGCCGCCCTGGGCTGGACGCTCGACTACGTGCGGGACCGCACCGCGTTCGGCCAGGCGATCGGCGCGTTCCAGAACTCGCGCTTCGCCCTCGCCGAGATGGCGACGGAGATCGACATCGCCCAGACCTATCTCGACCGCTGCGTCACGGCGCTGGGCGCCGGCGAGCTCTCGCCCGAGGACGCCGCCAAGGCGAAGTGGTGGTGCACCGACCTGCAGGGCCGCGTCACCGACCGCTGCCTGCAGCTCCACGGCGGCTACGGCTACATGACCGAGTACCCGATCGCCCGTGCATGGGCCGACGCCCGCGTCACCCGCATCTACGGCGGCGCGAACGAGATCATGAAGGAGATCGTGGCGCGGTCGATGGGGCTGCGCTAAAGGACCAGCACCAGCTTCCGGCCCGGCGAGGACGCCTGGCGCTCCCACGCCTCCGCGACGCGCTCGAGCGGCAGCGCCTCGTAGTCGACCGTCAGCTCGCCCGCCGTGACGTGCTCGACGAGGCGCCGGTAGGCCGCCGCGCGGACCTCCCGCGGGACGAGGAAGTTCGAGTGCCCGAGGATCGCGCGGGAGCGGCCGCGCACGACGCTCGAGGCGAGCGACGCCTCGGGAGCCGCCGACTGGCCGATCTGCACGAGCCGGCCGAACGGCGCCAGGGCCGCGAAAGCGGCGAGGGCGGGCTCTCCCCACAGCGGGTCGAAGGCCAGGTCGAGGTCGCCTTCGGCCGCCGCGCGCAGGCGCTCCGTCACGGCCTCGCGATCGCCGTCGAGGCGCACGGTCGCGTCCGCGCCGAGCTCGCGCGCCCGCTCGAGACCCGCCTCGGACCGCGCCGCGGCGACGACGTGCACGGCCCCCAGCAGCTTCGCCGCCTGGACGGCGATCTGGCCGACGGCCCCGCTCGCGCCGAGCACGAGCACGCGCTCGCCCTCCCGCAGCCCGCCGCGCCACCCGAGGCCCAGCCACGCCGCCAGGCCGGCGGTCCCGAAGCCCACGGCCAGCCCCGGGTCGAGGCCGTCCGGGATCGGCACGAGGCTCTCCCGCGGGACCGCGACGAGCTCGGCGAAGCTGCCGCCGCGGCCGTCGAACCCGGCGGCGACGTCGAAGTAGGCGAGCGTCCCGGGCTCGAGCCCGTCGGCCTCGATCACCTCCCCCACGCCCTCGCCGCCGGGCACGTACGGAGTCTCGGGAGCGCCACGGTAGAAGCCGCCGCGGGAGATCGACAGGTCCACGGGGTTCAGGGCCGCGGCGCGCACGCGCAGGAGCGCGTCGCCCTCGCGGCGGGCCGGCTCGGGGACGTCGGCCACGCGCGGGGCCTCGCCCAGGCGCTCGATCACGGCGGCGCGCATGGGCGAGAAGTTACCCGGGCCCTCGCGAGACCCACCCCCGATGGGGCACACTGTCGGTGTGCACGCAGCCTTCGGGATCGTGCTCTTCGTCGTCGTCGCGGTCGGGATCCTCGTCGCCGTGGCGTCCTTCGTCGGCCGCTCGAGCCTGTACGACCAGATCGGTCGTGGCGGGTTGACGATGGACAGCGCGACGCCGGACGCCCAGTCCTCGCCCGCCGCCGCGGCGATCCGCGAGGAGGAGATCCGCCAGATGCTCGAGGCCCAGAATGCCCGCCGCGAGCGCCACGGCAAGCCGCCGCTGGACATCGAGGCCGAGACGGCGCGGCTCCTCGAGCCCCAGATCGACGCCGGCCTGCGCGAGGAGATCCGCCAGCTCGTGATCGCGCGAAACGCCCGGCGCGCCCGCCAGGGCAAGGAGCCACTGGACGTCGAGGCGGAGATCGCACGTCAGATCACTGAACTCGGCGACTGAGGGGTACCCTCCGGCGACCATGCCCGATCCCCGCATCTTCGAGCTCGACGAGCTCCTCAACCGCCCCGGCACCTACTTCAACCCCCAGACCGAGGTCCTCCTCGTCGTCGACGACTCGCCCGAGCTCGACGGCGAGATCTTCAACATGGAGGCGTACGAGGGCGCCGAATGGGTTCAGATCGCCGACGAGGTGCCGGTCGACGAGGCCCGCCGCGACGAGCTCCTCGAGCGCTTCCAGGTCCGCTACCACCCGGGCGGTCCGTCCTCGATCACCGACACCGAAGACGACGACGTCGACGAGCTCGAGGAGGACCACCAGGAGGTCGGACGC
>JAOPZQ010000167.1 GCA_025964075.1 Solirubrobacterales bacterium
GTGCTGATGCCGCCGCTGGCGATCGCCGAGAGCGAGCTCCAACGGCTCGTGGACATCACCGCCGCGGCGATCGCCGAGGCGACGGGCGCCGAGCTGCGGGTCGCGGCGTAGCGAGGCTCCGTCAGGACCGCCCAAAAACGGCGGCCACGACGGTCGGGTGCCGCGGCGCCGGCTCAGTCCTCGTACGGCACGAAGTCGCGCTTGCGCGCGCCGCACACCGGACAGAACCACGTCTCGGGGATGTCCTGGAACCGGGTGCCCGGCGGGATCCCGCCGTCGGGGTCCCCGTCCTCGGGGTCGTAGATGAACCCGCAGGACTCGCAGATCCACTTCTGCGCGGTTTCCGTGGTGCTCATGGCCTCACAGAGTAGTCCGTACTAGGGTGCTCCGTCATGGAGAGCCGGACGCCCGAGCCGGGAGCGGAGCTGCAGCACGGCGAGGCGACGATCCCCCGTCCCGCAGCGACGGTGATCCTGCTGCGAGGCGGCGCGGAGCACCTCGAGGTGCTGCTCGTCCAGCGCAATCCCGAGCAGCGCTTCATGGGCGGCGCGTGGGTCTTCCCCGGCGGCGCGGTCGACCGGGCCGAGGGAGAGGGCGACGGCGCCCTGCGTGCCGCGGCGCTCCGCGAGCTGGCCGAGGAGGCCGGCGTCACGCTGGGCGGCCCGGACGCGCTCGTGCCGTTCTCGCGCTGGATCACGCCGGCCGAGGTGAAGACGCGCTTCGACACCTGGTTCTTCCTCGCGCCGCTCCCGGACGGCGCGACGCCCGAGGTCGACGGCTCCGAGTGCGTCGACTGGCGCTGGACGACGCCCCAAGACGCGCTCGCCGAGGGCGACGCGGGCCGGATGCTCCTGGTCTTCCCGACGATCAAGCACCTCGAGCAGATCGGCGGCTTCGCCACCGCCGACGAGCTCCTCGCCCACGCCCGGGGCCGCGAAGTGCGGCCGGTGCAGCCCCGGGTCGTGATGTCGGGCGAGACGGCGCGGATCGTGCTGCCCGGGGAACCGGGCTACGAGGACTGATCGCGCTCTTCCCCGACGCCGCCTGACCCGCGCAACGAGGTTGGCCGGGACCGTCAGTCCGGCCCGTCTTCGGTGATGTCCCGCGCGACGCGGTCCTTGAACGGCTTGAGCTTGTCGTAGAGCTCCGCCGGCGAGACCTCGGACTCGTTTTCCGCCTCGCCGACCAGCCACGGTGCCGCCTCCACCGCGGTCCGCCATGCGGCCTCCTGCGGATCGGTGTCCTCGTGGCTCGGCGCCGTCGCCCGCTCCACCTTGTCCAGGTAGACGTTCGTGTAGGTGCCGCGGCGAGCCTCGTGGAACTCGATCAGCGCCCGCCTCCCCTCGAGCTCCTTCGCCCGGTCGCCGATCTGCTCGCGGAAGGTCGTGTACTCGTTGCCGTCTTCGTCACGCACCACGTAGCGGACGTTGCCGCCCTTGGTGTCGAGCAGGTCCACGCGCTCGATCGTGACCTCCTTCTGCATGCCCCCGGTGTACCCGCCGGGCCGGGAAGACCCCCGCCCGACCGGGCGGGGGTCGTCGCGGCGGGCTAGGCCGCCTGGGCTTCGAGCTCCTCGCGCGCCGGCAGCTCGACGGGCTCGGCCTCCCGCGCCGTGCGGTCCGGCCCCTTCAGCGCCAGCAGGGCGATGATCGCGCCGGTCGCGACGGTCACCGCGCCGATGACGAACGCCAGGTGGTAGCCGTCGGTCAGCGCCACCGCGGTCGAGTGGCCGCTGGCCGCGACGGCGCGGCTGTGATCGGTGGCGATCGTGCCCAGCACCGCGAGGCCGACCGCGCCGGCGACCTGCATCGAGACGTTGACGATGCCGGAGGCGAGTCCCGCGTCGCGCGCGGGCACGTTCGCCATGGCCATCGTGAGCAGCGGCATGAACGACATGCCGGCGCCCGCGCCGAGCAGCAGGAACGCCCCGAACACCGTCGGGAAGTAGCTCTGGTGCGCGCCCGCGCTCGCCAGCAGCAGCAGCGAGCTCATCGCGAGCAGCAGTCCGGCGATCAGCGGCCGCTTGGGTCCGAACCGCTGCATGATCCGAGCGGTGATCCCGAGCGACAGCGTGGCGACGGTGAGCGTCATCGGGAGGAACGCCAGGCCCGTGCGCCACGGGCTGTAGCCGAGCACGTGCTCGAGGTACAGCGTGCCGAGGAAGAACGCCGAGAACATGCCCACGACCATCAGGCCGCGCAGGAGGCTGGAGATGCCGAGCCCGGGGACGCGAAGGATGCTGAGCGGGAAGATCGGGTTGCGCAGCCGTCCCTCGAGGGCGAAGAACGCCGCGAGGAGGGCCACGGCGCCGCCGCCCATGCCCAGCGTCTGGGGCGAGCCCCAGCCGAAGTCCGCCGACTTGACGATGGCGTAGACGCCGAGCATCAGCGCGGCGGTCACGAGCACGGAGCCGCCGACGTCGATGCCGCCGCCGAGCCCGGTGCCCTCGTGCTCGCGGATCAGCGCGCGGCCGAGGAGCAGCGTCGCGACGCCGATGGGGATGTTGATGACGAAGATCCAGTGCCAGTCGATGGCCTGGGTGAGCCCGCCGCCGGCGAGCAGGCCGATCGACCCGCCGCTCACGGCGACGAACGTGTAGATGCTCATGGCCTTCGCGCGTTCGCGAGGAGCCGGGAACTCGGTCGAGAGGATGGCGAGGACGACCGAAGCGGTGAGCGCGCCGCCGACGCCCTGGATGAACCGGGCGACGATCAGCATCGCCTGGCTGGAGGCCACGGCGCACAGGCCCGAGGCCAGCGTGAACACGACCAGGCCGAACAGGAACATCCGCTTGCGCCCGACCAGGTCGCCGAGCCGGCCGGCCAGGAGCAGGAAGCCGCCGTAGGTGATCAGGTAGGCGTTGACGACCCACGTGAGGTTCGCCTGGCTGAAGTGCAGGTCGTGCTGGATCGACGGGAGCGCGACGTTCACGATCGTCATGTCGAG
>JAOPZQ010000197.1 GCA_025964075.1 Solirubrobacterales bacterium
CGAGGCGGGCGACGGCGCGGCGGATGCGCTCGCCGCCGTCGCTCCGCGCCGAGGACCCGAGCGCCTGCTCGACCTGCTGCTGCGCGCCGGCCCGTACGACCTCACGCTCGCCGACCTCGAGGCCAACCCGCACGGCGTCGACCTCGGCCCGCTCGCCCCGCGGCTCCCGGGGGTCCTGCGCACTGCGAGCGGGAAGATCGAGCTCGCGCCGGAGCCAATCGTCGCCGACGTCTCGCGCCTGCGCGCCGGCCTCCGGGCGGCCGATCCGTCCAGCATCCTGCTCGTCGGCCGCCGGACCCTACGCTCGAACAACTCGTGGATGCACAACCTGCCGCTGCTCGTGCGCGGCCCCGCGCGGTGCACGGTGCACGTGCACCCGGACGACGCCGAGCGCCTCGGACTCGTCGACGGCGCGGCGGCCCGGGTGACGTCCCGCACCGGCGAGATCGAGGTGCCGGTCGAGGTGACGGACGCGATCATGCCCGGCGTCGTGTCGATCCCCCACGGGTGGGGCCACGGCCGGGACGGCTCGGCGCTCGGCGTGGCGGCCGCCCACGCGGGCGCGAACTCGAACGTGCTCGCGGACGACGAGCGGGTCGAGGCCGTGACGGGGAGCGCGGTGCTCAACGGCATCCCGGTCGAGCTCGCGCCGGTTCGGGCGGCGGTGCCGGCGTAGCGATGGCCGGCTACACGATCAAGAACCTCAAGCAGGTCGAGGACAAGGCGGTCAAGTACGGGCTGGCGCCGGCGCTCGAGGCGCGCTTCGCGCGTGAGGATCTCGACTGCGAGCAGCACGGGCTCACCTACCAACGCCTCGAGCCGGGTGCGCGCAGCCCGTTCGCGCACAAGCACGAGCGTCACGAAGAGCTCTACGTCGTCATCGGCGGCAGCGGCCACGTGCGCCTGGGAAGCGAGGTGCGCGACGTGACGATGCTCGACGCGATCCGCGTCGCCCCGGAGACCGTGCGCGCGTTCTCGGCCGGGCCTCAGGGCCTCGAATGGCTCGTGTTCGGGCCGCGCGGCGGCCGCGACGCCCAGGCGCAGCGCCCCGCCTGGCCGGAGGGCTCCTGAGCGACCCGAGCGAGCGGATGCGGGCCGCGCCGCCGCCGGGCGTAGCTCCTTCGCGGGTCGTGGCGTTCGCCGGCGCCGGCGGGTACTAAGGCGACGCCTCCGCGCGCCTCAACCCGCCGCGAGCCCACAACGCGAACAGCGCCACGAGTCCGAGCGCGGCCGCGAACGCCACGACGACGACCGCCGGGTCGCCCGCGATGAAACCGCGCCCGGCTTCGAGCAGGGCCGTCGCCGGGTTGACCGACGCCACGCCGTGGATCCACCCCGTCAGCAATTTCAGCGGCACGTAGACCGGCGAGAGGAAGAGCACGAGGAAGACCGGGATCTGCATCAGCGGGCCCCCCTGGATCGAGCGGATCCGCATCGCGACGCCCGCCGCCCAGAGCGTGGCGGCGACGTTGACGATCAGCGCGAGGCCGAAGAGCCCGAACAGGTCGATCCCGTTGCCGTCGATGTTCATCCCCGAGATCAGCGCCACGACGACGAGCATCACCCACGTGACCAGCGCCCGCACGAGCGCCGCGATCGCGTAGCCGACGACGATCCCGCCGCGGTTGGGCGCCGCGAGCAGGAGCCGCCGCGAGAAGCCGTTCTCGAAGTCGACCGCGATCCCGAAGCCGGTGAACACGCCGCCGAACGCGGCCGACTGCAGGAGCACGAACACGAACTGGAACGCGGTGTAGCCGGTCGGGAAGTCGAAGTTCGGGACCTGGCTGATCGACGAGAGCCCGCCCGCGAAAGCCATGAAGAAGAACAGCGGGAAGATCATCGAGGGGATGAGGAACGCCGGGTTCGTCAGGTAGCTGTGGATGGAGCGCCAGGCCACGGCCCGCGCCACCGACGTGAAGCTCGCCCGGCTCACGTGCGCACCATCCTCGTCTTGAGCGCGGAGCTCGCCGCGAGCATCGCGATCACGGCGATCGCCGCCGCGATGCCGAATCCCAGCTCGAGCGCCTGCGCGTTCCAGCCGTCGACGAGCAGCGACCGGATGCCCTCGATCAGGTACGAGACCGGGTTGTAGGTCGCGACCTCGCGGAACCAGTCGGTGTGGATCAGGTTCCTCGGCAGGCTCCCGGAGGAGAGGAACAGCGTGACGAAGAACAGCGGGAAGAGCCCCTGGACCGCCTCACCCGATCCCGTGCGCAAGGCCGCGAAGAGGCCGATCGCCCCGAAGCCGAGCGTGATCAGCAGCGACAGCGCGACGATCGCGAGCGCCCCGCCGACGCCGGATGCGAGGTTCGCGCCCGCCGCCAGGCCGACGAGCAGGTAGACGGCCGACTGCACGAGGGCGACGACCACCGTGCCCGCCAGCAGTCCCGCGAGGAGCGCGCCGCCCCGCAGCGGCGTGAGCGCGAGCCGGTTGAGGAATCCCGTCTCGATGTCCCGCGCGAGGTCCGTGCCGGCGTTCATCACCGAGAACAGCGCGCCCTGCATGAACGGGACGGCGAGCGCGAACGTCAGGTAGGAGCTCGTCGGGAATCCCGGGAGCTTCGTCGCCCGCGAGAGCCCGCTCGAGTTCACCGCGAGCAGGAACAGCGGGAAGATCAGGGCGGGAACGACCTGCGCCGGCTGGCGGAACGTGCGCACGACCGAGCGCCGGGCGAGGTGCCCGACCTGCGTCCCGAGCGCCGAGCTCATGCAGCGACCGTCTCGGTCTCGCCCGTGACCTGGCCGACCGCCTCCTCGTCGTCCCCGGCGCCTTCGAGCGTGCGGCCGGTCTTGGCCAGGAACACGTCGTCGAGCGACGGCGCGTGCAGCTGGACGTGCTCGAGGGGGATGTGTTCGGCGTCGAGCGCCCGGACGACGTCGGCGAGCTGGCCCTCGCCGCCGGCGAGGCGGACGGCGACGCCCTTCGGGGACGCGCCGGCGCGCTCGCCGAAGCGGCCGAGCACGTCCGCGACCGCCTCGCGATCGGTGGCGGCGCAGGGCACGATCTCGACGGTCGGGCGGCCGATCTCGCCCTTGAGCGCCGCCGGCGTCCCCTCGGCGACGATCCGCCCGTGGTCGATGATCCCGACGCGATCGGCGAGCACGTCGGCCTCCTCGAGGTACTGGGTCGTGAGGAAGACCGTGACGCCGTCCTCGCGCGCGAGCCGGCTGACCTCGTCCCACAGGGCGGTGCGGCTCTGGATGTCGAGTCCGGTCGTCGGCTCGTCGAGGAACAGGATCCGCGGGCTGTGGACCAGCGCCAGCGCGAGATCGAGCCGGCGCTTCATCCCGCCGGAGTAGCTCCCGACCTTCCGGTCCGCGGCGTCCTCGAGCCCCACTCGCTCGAGCAGCTCCGTCGTGCGGGCGATGCGAACGTCGGGCGGTAGGCCATGGAGGGCCGTCTGGAGCCGCATGTGCTCGCGGCCGGTGAGGAACGGGTCGAGCGCCGCCTCCTGGAGCGCGGCGCCGATCGCCCGGCGGACGTCGGGGCCCTGGCGAACGACGTCGTATCCCGCCACCAGCGCCGTCCCGGCGGTCGGGGGCAGCAGCGTCGTGAGCATGTGGACCGTCGTCGACTTGCCGGCGCCGTTGGGCCCGAGGAACCCGAAGATCTCGCCCGGCGCGACGTGGAGGTCGATGCCGTCCACGGCGCGCGGGCCCTTCTTGAACTCGCGCACCAGCCCCGTGGCCTCGATGCTCGCTGGATGATCGGCAGTCATGAGGATGGCAGTGTAGTCCCAATGTTGAACGTGTCAACTATTGACAGCCTCGATAAGTTGTCTATGTGCCCATCGCGACGAAGGCGCCGCCCCGAGCCCCGGTCGTCGAGGCCTGGGCCCTGATCCAGGACCTGATCCTCAACGTCCAGCGTCCGCGATGGCTCGCCCTCGGCACCGAGTTCGAGATCACCCCGCCGCAGCTGATGACGCTCCGGCGGCTCGATCCTGACCAGCCGTCGCCGATGAGCGAGCTCGCCAGGTGGCTGGCGTGCGACGCCTCGAACGTGACGGGCATCGTCGATCGCCTCGAGGCTCGGGGCCTCGTCGAGCGGCGCGCCGCTCCGCACGACCGTCGAGTGAAGATGCTCGCCCTGACCGCGGAGGGCCGCGCCGTCCGCGACGAGCTCGAAGCGCGAATGGCCGAACCCCCAGCCGAGCTCGCCGCCCTCGCTCCGGCGGACCGCCGCGCGTTGCGCGACATCCTGCGCCGCGCCACCGGCCACTGACCGGCGGTGCTGGCGCGCTACGCCTGCGCTGCGCGCGCGGCCAGCCCGAACGGACTGCCTTCGGAGTCCCTGCAGATCGCCCACCGCTCGCCCGGGTGGACGACGGAGCCGCCGAGCGCCGTCACCCGCTCGAGCGCCGCCGCCACGTCGTCGACGGCGAAGTACGGGAGCGAGAAGGAGTCGCCGGGGCCTCGTCCCCGCTCGTGGACTCCCACCGCCGTGGCGGCGCCGCGGGTCTCCCACCCCTCCCCCTCGCCGGCCCCGCGCGAGTCGAGCTCGGCTCCGAGCAACTCGCCCCAGAACCGCCGTGCCCGCTCGACGTCGTCGGCGGGAAACTCGATCAGGGACGGCTCCGGCGAGGACACACTGCGGACGATAGCGCCGGGCTGACGGAGGTCCGCCATGTCGCGGCGCCCGGCCGCGTTCGGAGATCTTCGCCGCCTAGCGCCCTCCGCTGCCCTACATTTGTTGGATGGTTGCCTCGGCGGTGCTCGTCCTCTCGCTACAGACGCCGCCGAGATTGCCCCCTGGCAACGTCGGCGTCAGTCTCCAGATCGCTGCGGCGGTCCTTCTCGGCTGCGTGCTCCTCACCGCGGCCGCCGTGGTGCTCGACCGCCGACGGCGTTCGCATACGGTCGACGAGGAGCAGTTGGCCCGTGCCGCGATGGACGAGCTCTGCCCCCACGGCTGGCGCGCACAGCTCGCCCTCTACGGTCCCGGCGCGCCGATGCCCGAGGATGCACCGCTCGTCGCGGGCCCCCTCGTGTCGGTCGACTGGGCCGAGTACGCCGCCGACGGCGGCGGCGAGGTCCGGATCGCCGTGATGAGGCGCTCGTGGGGTCGAAGCGTCGCCGGCGCGTTGCGGGCGATGGTCGCGGATCGACGTCTCGATCGGACGCTCGAGGAGATCGAGCAGCAGGTTCCGACCGATATCTGACTCGGCGGCGGCCTCGATCAGGCGGCTGGGTCGAGCAGTGGGGACGGGGCGGCGGCGGCACGCCGGTCGGTCCGCCGGGCGCGGTAGGCCGCGAGATCGGCCACGCGGTCACCCGGCCTCGAAGTC
This sequence comes from Solirubrobacterales bacterium, assembly GCA_025964075.1. Taxonomy (GTDB): domain Bacteria; phylum Actinomycetota; class Thermoleophilia; order Solirubrobacterales; family Solirubrobacteraceae; genus JAOPZQ01. The sequence goes on from JAOPZQ010000197.1 coordinate 5,289, forward strand.
GCACCCGCCGCTCGGCGACGCGGCCATCGCGACATCGCTGGTCGCCGCCCGCGCGGGAACGGGATCACTCGAGCGAGGGGTCCTTCGACGCACGTCATGACACGAGGCGGATGCCGAGGCCGGGGGCGCCCGTGTCGCCCGCTCCGTGCAGAAGGCCGAGGATCTCCGCGACGTAGGCCCGCGTCTCCGGATAGGGCGGGATGCAGCCGCATGCGGCGACTCGGGCCGCCCCGGCGTTGTAGGCCGCGAGCGCGAGCGGCACCGAGCCGAAGCGGCGCAGGAGGTCACGCATCATGTGCGCCTGGGCGTTGATCGATGCCTCCGCATCGAACGGGTTGTCCAGGCCCAACGCCTGCGCCGTTCCCGGCATGAACTGCGCGAGCCCCTCCGCGCCCTTGCCGCTCACCGCGAACGGGTTGAACCCGGACTCGGCATAGATCTGGGCGGCGAGCAATGCCGCGGACACGCTCCAGCGCTGTGCCGCCATCGCGATCGGCTTGGCGTAGCGAGCCGGGACGAAGCTCGGCATCGCGCTCCCGCCGTCGTCGCTCCCGAACCCGACGTTCGCCGATCCCGGGTTCAGGCCGTAGCCGAAGTGCCATTTCTCCCACACGTACCTGCGGATGAAGTGGAAGCGACCCGCGTTGGCGTCGAGCCACGCGTACGCCGACGGCGGCCCGAGGTCGAGCTCCGTCCCCAGCCGGTGCAGCGACCTGCCCGGCGGCGCGACCCACTTGGGATCCGGGTGGGCGGCGAAGAGCGCGGCCTGCTCCGTCGAGGAGCGGAACGCGCTCACGACGATCAGCGGGTGCCCCGCCGCCGTAGCCGCCTCGTCGAGCTTGTCGAACGCGATCGCCACGTCGGGCCTCATCGGCTTTCCCTGGCGGAACGCGAAAGGTCCGGGGTAATCGCCGGGCCCCGGATCCACGCCGGAGTCCAGCCCGCCGGGCGGGATCAGCTCCGCTACGGCCTGCGCACGGACGTGCGCCTGACGCCGCGCCGGGCCGACCCGGACGGCGATCGGGTCGGTGACGGCGACCCGCACTCGCAGCGGCGCGAGCGCCCCCTTCGCCTCCGGGAACGTGACCTCGACGTTCCGCGCGTCGTTACGCCGCGCGACACCGAGCGCGGCGCGGCGGCCGAGCGCGAGATAACCGGCGCGGTCGAGGTGCCGAGGATTCACGCGCCGGCCCAGCCGTGCCGGCGCGAACAGCCGCGCATAGGCGTCCCGCATCGCCCGCGCCCCCGCGAGCGCCCCGAGATCCGCCGCCCGCTGCTCGACGCTCACCGCGCCGAGTCCCCGAGCGAGGCTGCCGAGGATCAGCGCCGCGGCGAGCGCCGCACACAGCAGACCGACGACGAGGACCAACGCCTGACCGTGCTGACCGCGTGCCCGGGACATGACCGCCACGCTCCCACGGGTCGCGTCACGGCTCTAGTACGCGCCCGTCACAACTCTGCGCCAAGTCAGCGCCAACTATGCGCCGGCGTGCTCGCGCTCGCGCAGCTCCCGCTTGAGCACCTTGCCCGAGGGATTCCGCGGGAGCTCCTCGATCACGCGAATCTCCTTGGGCACCTTGTAGCGCGCCAGCCGTTCGCGGCAGTGGTCCGCCAGGCTGTCCACGGCGTCGGCGGCGGCTCCGTCGCGCAGCACGACATAGGCGACCGGCACCTCGAGCCAGCGTTCGTCGGGGCGGCCGACGACGGCGGCCTCGAGGACGGCGTCGTGCTCGTAGAGGACGCGCTCGACCTCCGAGGAGGCGATGTTCTCGCCGCCGCTCACGATCACGTCCTTGAGGCGATCGACGACGAACAGGAACCCGTCCTCGTCGAGCAGTCCGAGGTCGCCGGTGTGCAGCCAGCCGTCCCGGATGGCGGTGGCCGTCGCCTCGTCATCGCGCCAGTAGCCCTTGCAGACCTTGGGCCCGCGCAGGAGGATCTCGCCGGGCTCCCCCGGCGGACAGGTCGCGCCGTCGCCGTCGACGACGCGAACCTCGGTGTGCAGCACCGGCTTGCCGACGGATCCGAGCTTCTCCTTCGTGCGCCCCTTGTCGAGGACGGTGTCGCCGCTGACGGTCTCGGTCAGGCCGTAGGCGTCGGCGAACCAGGCGTTGGGGAACGCCTCGAGCACCCGCTCGATCAACGGCAGCGGCATCTTCTCGCCCCCGTCGATGATCAGGCGCACCGAGCTCAGGTCGCGTCGCCGCAGGTCGGGATCGTTGACGATCAGGTTGATCATCACCGGCGCCAGCCAGACGTCGGTGATCCGGTGGCGCTCGATCGCGTCGAGCACGTCGGCGGCCTCGAATCGCCGCAGGATGTGGTTCGTCGCCCCGACGTACATCAGCGTCGAGGTCGTCAGGTCGAGGGCGCCGACGTGGTAGAGCGGCCCGCACGCGAGGCCGACGGCGCCGGCCGTCATGCCGAACTCGACCATGTGGCTGACGTTCTTCGCCCACAGGTTGCCGTAGGTGATCATCACCCCCTTCGGACGGGACGTCGTGCCCGACGTGTACATGAGGCGGTGCACGTCGCCTGGTGCGACGGAGGCGGCGTCGGTCTGTGCCGGCCCCTCCTCCGCGAGCTCGTCGAGGTCGGTCCAGCCGTCGCCCGACGCCCCTCCGAGGCGCAAGAGCCGGCAGCCGACCTGGTCCTGGATCGGGGCGATCAGCGGCTCGAGCTCCGGCTCGGAGATGAGGCCCGACGCCCGCGAGTGCTCGAGGATGTAGCCGAGCTCGGGCGGCGCCAGCCGCCAGTTGAGCGGCATGAAGATCGCTCCCGCGTGTGAGATCGCATGCATCGCCTCGACGAACCGGTCCGAGTTGTGCAGCAGCACGCCGACGACGTCGCCGGGCCGCGCGCCGGCCCGGGCGAGCGCACCGGCGGTGCGGCGCGTGCTCTCCAGCAGCTCCGACCAGCTCGTGACCGACCCGTCGTACTCGAGGGCCGTCCGGTCCGGGAACCGCTCGACGTGGTGCAGCAGCAGGTCCGTCAGGCTCATCGCGTGAGACGGAACTCTGCCAGCACCTCGTCCCCCGGCCGGGCCGTCTGGCCCCCGAGGCGCGTCGCGCACCCCGGGCAGTACAGGTGGCGGAACACGACCTCGTCGTCGATGAAGACCGACGGATCGGTGAAGCGCTCCCCGAGCTCCGCGATCGGAAGCTCGTGGACGACGGCCGCCTCGAGCGCATGGGTGTCGAAGCCCCCCAGGCGCTCGCCGCAGTGGGCGCATGCGAACGCGCCCGCCCGCTCGTCGACCACGATGTCGTCGCCGATCACCAGCGCGTCCGCCGCCGGCGGATCGGCGAGCGCCTTCGGCTCGCCCGGCGCACCCGCCGCGGCCAGCCGGCGC
>JAOPZQ010000204.1 GCA_025964075.1 Solirubrobacterales bacterium
CCTACGTCACGCCGGGCTCGCGCACGAACGCCGTGTCGGTCGGCGTGACGAGCTCGTCGAAGCGCGAGGCGATGATCGGGTAGGCTACGCCCGGCTGGGCGATCGCCCCGTTCGTGAGCCGGGCGACGCCGGGCCCCCCGACGATCAGCTCGTCGCACAGCGGGCATCCGAACGTGTTCAGGAACTCGTCGACCCCGGGCCGGATGCCGAGCAGGTCGGCGATCGAGACGAGGCCGGCGAACGTCGTGCCGTGCGTCGGCGGCGCGATCGCCACGACCCGGTCGACCTTGGACGCGTAGCCGAGGACCTTGGGCCCGTAGAGCGACTGGAACGCGCCCTCCGAGTGCCCGACGAGGTCGACCTTCGCGGCGCCGGTCGTGGTCCGCACGCGGTCGACGAACGCGGCGATCTCGGGCGCCGACCGGTCGAGCGAGACGGTGCCGCCGAACGGACTCGCGGGCGAGGCGAGGCCGTAGGTCGGCGCGAACGCGCAGTAGCCCTGGTTCGCGAGGTAGGGGCCGAGGTACGCGTAGTTCCCGGGTCCGTTGCCGCCGAGGCCGTGGAGGAGCACGAGTGGGTCGGGATGGGCGGCCGCGGGGCGGCAGCTCCAGTCGTTGAAGCCCGACGAGGGCGGCGCCGCCGCGGCCGGGCCGGCGGCGGCGAGGCTCGCGAGGACCAGCGCGGCCGTGACGACGAGGCGACGAGGCATCTCTCTCCCACTCCCTTGGACAACGGCGGCGGGATCATGACATGGATTCGTGTTATCGACAAGACCCCTTGTTGGGAAAACGGTGACTGGCCCAGCGGTACCCTCTGGGCATGGCCAAGCGCTCCCGGCCCGACGCCCCCACCGGCCGGCGCATCCGCGGCCTCGACGCCGCCGAGCGCCGCGACGAGCGCCGGCGCCTGCTGCTCGACGCGGCCCTCGAGCTGTTCGCCGCGCACACCTACCAGGGCACGTCGATCGAGCAGATCTGCCAGGCCGCGTACGTGGGGACGAAGAGCTTCTACGAGCTCTTCGAGAGCCGCGAGGCGTGCTACCTGGCGCTCCTGCAACGCATCACCGACGGCATCAGCACCCGCGTGAGCGAGGTCCTCGCCGCCGCCCCCGACGGCGAGGCCCAGGCCACGCGCCTGCTCGTCTCGGCGTTCGCCCACGCGCTTGTCGACGACCCGCGCCGGGCGAAGGTCACTTTCGGCGAGGCCGCGGGCGTCTCCCCCGCCGTCGAGCGCCAGCGGCGGACGAACCGGCGCTGGGCGGCCGGGTTCGTCGAGTCGGTGTGGGAGCGCTACGGGGCGACGCCGCGGAAGGCCGGGGTCGACGCCCATCGCGTCGCGATCGGGCTCGTCGGCGGCATGTTCGACCTCGTCGCCGACTGGCTGCTCGACGCCGACCCGAGCGATACCGGCGACGTCGAGCGGCTCGTGGCGGACCTCGAGGCGTTCTACGGCGTCGTTCGCGACGGGCTGAGGGGCTGAGCCGCCAGGCACGGGACGGTCGCCGGGGCCGGCTCCGCCGCCCCGTGCCGGCGGACCTCGCCGATCGCCAGGGCCGCCAGGACGCCGAGCCCCGCCGCGATCGCCCAGCCGCGGTCGAACCGGGCGACGGGTCATCGGCCGGGGCGAGCTCAACGTCCGCCCCCGGCCCGGGCGCCGACGAACGGCAACGCGCGGAGGCGCGACTGCCGTAGGGCGGAAAAAGGGGTCAGACCCCTTTTTCCATCACGCCGGCGCGGGGGCGGCGTCCAGTGCGGGCGCGGTGGCCGCGACCGGCCGGGCGTGGCGGGGCAGCCAGTAGGCGATCGCGAACGCGAGCGCCAGCAGGGCGACGGTGATCAGCGTCGTCCACTCGGCCGCGCCGAGGAACCCCTGCGCCGGCCCGAGCTGCGGCTTGACGAGCCCGAAGAAGATCGCGCCGAGGCCGGCGACGCCGAGCGACATCGAGAGGCCGTTGACCGACTGCAGGACGGCCGAGGCCGACCCGATCTCGGAGGGCTCCACGTCCGCGATCGCGATGTCGAAGAGCGGCACGAACACCATCCCCATGCCGATCCCGCCGACGATCATCGGCGCCAGGAGGTCGAGGCTGCCGACGCCGGTCCCTGCGGATTCGAACACGACGTAGATGCCGAGCAGCCCGAGGCTCTCGACGACCAGGCCGGCGTGGAGGACGCGACGGCCGAGCTTGTGCATCGTGATCCCGCCGATCGCCGAGCCGACGAACGCCCCCGCCGCCCACGGCGCCGTGCCGATCGCCGCGTGCCACGCCGAGAACCCGAGCCCGGCCTGCAGGAAGAGGTTGAAGATTAGGACGATCCCGCCCAGCGAGGCGATGAAGACGAGCGAGAACGCGATCCCGGAGGCGTAGCCGCGGTGGGTGAAGATGCCGGGCTCGACGAGCGGCGTCGCGCCCGCGCGCTTGCGGCGGACCTGGTGCAGCGCGAACAGGCCGAGCACCGCGACCGAGGCGCCGAGCATCGCGTCGAGCCAGCCCGGCCACCCGAGCTGGTGGCCCTGGACGAGCGGGAGGACGAGCAGGCACATCCCGACGCCGGCGAGCGCGGCGCCCGTGAGGTCGAGCCGCGCGCCTCGGGCCGCCGTCGCCGTCGCCGTCGGCAGCAGCCTTGCCGCCGTCACGAGCGCGAAGACGCCCACCGGGACGTTGACGAGGAAGATCATCCGCCAGCTGCTGCCGAGGAAGTCGGCGCCGATCAGCGCGCCGGCGAGGATCGGTCCGAGCATCGCGGAGAGGCCCATGACCGGCCCGTAGACGCCGAACGCCTTCCCCATCTCCTCCGGCCGGAAGAGATCGCGCATCAGCCCCATGACCTGCGGCAGCATCAGCGCGCTGAGCGCGCCCTGGGCCGCGCGGGCTGCGATCAGCTCGCCGGGAGTCGCGGCGGCCGCGCACGCGATCGAGGCGAGCAGGAAGCCGGCGATGCCGACCATCAGCATCCGCCGGCGGCCGAACAGGTCGCCGAGCCGCCCGCCGGTGAGCAGCGTCACGGCCATCGCCAGCGTGTAGGCGGCGGAGATCCACTCGAGGTCGGCGAACGAGCCGCCGAGGTCGCGTCTGATCGACGGCGCCGCCACCTGGGCGATCGTGGAGTCCAGCAGGTCCATCACCGCGGCCGCGAGGACGGCCGCGAACGCCAGCCAGCGCCAGCGGTTCGGGGTGGTCATGGTCGTTGCGGGCACCGAGCCTCCGATCTGGATGGAACGAAACCTTCCGTTCCATCATATCAGAACGGAATGCTTTGTTCCACTAAATCCGTCGACTCGTTTAGCCCACGAGATGAGCTCCGAGCAGCTGCCGAGCGGCCCGGACACCGCTGCGCAGCGCGCCCTCCATCACGCCGTGCCAGTCGCCGGCGGTGTGCTCGCCGGCGAACGCCAGCGGGCCGACCGTCCGGGCGAGCCTCCGGCCACGAGACGATCTCGGCGGTCTCGGACGCGAGCGCGAGCCCGGGGCGCAGGCGCCGCGGGCGCTCGAGTCGCCCGGTCCGCGGTCAAGGCCCCGTGCCTCGAACACGACGACCTCGGCGCCGCTCCGCTGCAGCTCGTCCGCGGCGGCCAGGCCCGCGAAGCCGGCGCCGACGACCACGATGCGGGTCACGCGCGGCCGGCGTCGAGCAGGTCCGCCGCGGCGCCGACGATCGTGTCGGCGTCGATCCCGAAGTGCCGATAGAGGTCCTCGACGTCGCCGGACTGCCCGAAGTCGTCGACCCCGAGGCAGGCGATCGGCGTGGAGCGAACCGCCGAGAGGAAGCTCAGCGTGTGCGGGTGACCGTCGAGCACCGACACGATCGGAGCCGCGCGCGCGGGCGGGAACAGCTCGTCGAGGAACGCGGCGTCGCCCTCGCCGACGCCCTGCCGCGCCCGGAGCGCACGGAAGACGAGGTCCGGGGAGGTCAGGCAGACGACGTCACAGGGGACACCCTCGGCCGTGAGCTCGTCCGCCGCCGCGAGCACCTCGGGCATGATCGCCCCGACGCCGACGAGGACGACCGCCGGCGCGCCCGCCGCGGCCCGGACCCGATACCCGCCGGCGAGGACCTGACGCCGGCGCTCTTCGCGAGCGGCCGGGTCGTCGGGGACCGCCGCGAGCCCTTGGTCGAGCGGGCGCGTCGAGAGGCGGAAGTACGCCGAGGTCCCGCCCGGCCGGCCGAGCCGCGAGAGGGCGTGCAGAAGCGTCCATTCGAGATCCTGGCCGAACGCCGGCTCCCACGCGACGCATCCCGGCTGCTCGAGCCCCACCGACGGGGTGATGATCGACTGGTGCGCTCCGCCCTCCGGCGCCAGCGTGACGCCCGACGGCGTCCCCACGAGGATCGACTGGCCGCCGGCGTAGATCCCGAACGACCACGGCTCGAGCGCCCGGTTGACAAACGGGTCGTACAGCGTGCCGATCGGCAGCAGCCCGGTCCCGTCACGCGACCACGTCGCGCCGAGCTCCCCGAGCAGGCCGACGAGGTTGCCCTCGGCGATCCCGAGCTCGTTGTGCGGGCCGTGGGTGCTCTCGCGCCAGCGGACGAGCGAGTCGGTGTCGTCGGCGAACCAGTCGATGCGGTGGGTGGGCGGGCCCGAATTCCAGATTCCGACGCGGTTGATCCAGCCGCCGAGGTTGGTCGAGGACGCCACGTCCGGGCTGACCGTCACCACGTGCGCGGCGACGTCCGGCGCCTCGTGGGCGAGGTCGACGAAGAACCGCCCGAACGCCTGCTGGGTGGAGGCGTGGCCGGCGTGCGTCCGGCCGACGTCCGCGGGCACGGGAGGCGCCGGCACCAACTCCACCCGCTCGCGCTCGAGCCGGTCCGCCGCCCGGTGGCAGAGCGCGGCCTCCTCGGAGTCCGGCGGGAACGCGGCCCACGGATCGCTCGCGTCGGCGCCCAGCTCCCCGGCGAGATGCTCCCACTGCTCCTGCGTGAGCAGCGCCGAGTGGTTGGCCGGGTGCCCCTGCGTCGCGAGGCGCCAGGCCTTGATCGTGTAGGCGAAGACGACCGACGGCCGGTCGGTGACGGCGTCCGCCTCGGCGAGCGCCGCGAGCACGTCCGAGAGATCGTGGCCGCCGAGGTCGCGGATCGCGCGCAGCACGTCGCCGTCGGGGAGGTCCGCGATCAGCTTCGCCACCTCGCGGCGCCCGCGGCCGCTCCCCGGCAGGCGATCGCGCAGCTCGTCGGCGCTGGAGCGCAGCAGGCGCTGGTACTCCTCGTTCGGCATCTGGTCGATGCGTCGGCGGAGCGCCGCGCCGCCGTCGCGCTCGAACAGGCCGCGCAGGTGTCGGCCGTACTTGACGGTCACGGCGTGCCACCCGGCCGCCTCGAACATCGAGACGAGGCGGCCCGCCGCCATGTTGGGGACGACCCGGTCGAGCGACTGGCGGTTGAGGTCGACGATCCACAACACCTCGCCGAGGTGCGGGACGACCGGGTCGACGACGGCCTCCCAGATCGCACCCTCGTCGAGCTCCGCGTCGCCGACCAGCGCCACGGCGCGGCCGCCCCGCGGCACCTCGAAATGGCCGGCGACATAGCGGTGAGCGATCGCGCTCCACACGGCCGCGGTCGCGCCGATGCCCACGGAGCCGGTCGAGAAGTCCGCCGGCACCGGGTCCTTGAGCCGGCTCGGATAGCTCTGGAGCCCGCCGAGCTCGCGGAGCGTCGTCAGGTACCGGGCGTCGAGGCGACCGAGCAGGTACTCGATCGCATGCAGGACCGGCGAGGCGTGGGGCTTGACCGAGACCCGGTCCGGGCCCCGCAGGTGGTGGAAGTACAGCGCCGTCATGACCGACACCATCGAGGCCGACGACGCCTGGTGGCCGCCGACCTTGACCCCGGATGAAGTCGACCGCACGCGGTTCGCATGGTGCACGATGCTCGTGGCGAGCCAGAGCACCCGGTCCTGCACGGCCTCCAGGGTCGTCAGGTCCGTCCTCTCCTCGGTCACGGCCACACGGACAGTGTGGCGCGAACTCAGACCGGCGAGTAGTCGTGTCGGAGCGCGACCTACTGCGTCGCCGCCGCCGCGAGAACGGCCGCGAGGCGGTCGAGCGGCGGCGGGGCGAGGATCGTCGCGGCGTGCGGCC
>JAOPZQ010000221.1 GCA_025964075.1 Solirubrobacterales bacterium
GCACGCCGGGGGCGGCGAGCGGCGACGCGGGCGGTCGCGGACGGCATGCCGGGGGCGGCGAACGGCGGGTGAGCGATCGCGGGCGGCGCGGCGGGAACCGACAAGCGACGACGCGGGCGACGAACTCGTCGCGTGGCTCGCAGCGAACGCGGCGGTCCCGTGAACACTTTGCGCACGCGTTGTGCACACCCGCGAACAGCGTCGCCGCCACCCGCGACGGCAGCGACCTTGGCCTCCGGCGGCGCGCGCCGAGGACCCCAAAGTGCCCTCGCGAGGGCACTCGCCGTTTTTCTCGCGATTTGCGGCGCGCTGCCGCGCGGGGCCCCGATACGGGCCCTGCTGACCCTCCGAGCGCGGTATATTCGCCCGGCTCTGGGGCTTTGCGGCCCCTACATCGACACCCCTCTACGTCCCGCCCCGCTCGGGCGGCGAATCCCTGCGCTTGCCCGACCCTGACGCCACATGGACCGAGATCCAAGACCAGCTCCGCGACGCGGTCACCGACTCGACCTACCACCTCTGGCTCGAGCCGCTGACGTTCCAGGGCATCGACGGTGACGTCCTCCTCGTAGGCGCGCCCGACGAGATCCGCTCCTGGGTCTCGGAGCGATTCGCGCGGGTCCTCCAGGCGTGCGCGGCCGCGATCCTCGGACCGGAGACGATCGTCACGATCGTCGCGGTGGAGGAGGACGGTCCTCGAGGCTCTCGTTCGCGCCGGCCGGGACGGGCGGGCGGAACGACGGATAGGGGCGCTCGGCGTGGCGGGGGCAGTGACGGCGGCGGCCATTCAGCCTCACCGCTGCCGAGTCCGCCGATCGACAGCTTCAACCCCAAGTACACCTTCGAGCAGTTTGTCATCGGCGAGGGGAACCGGCTCGCGCACGCCGCGGCCCTGGCGGTCGCGGAGCTTCCCAGCCAGGCCTACAACCCCCTGTTCGTCTACGGCCCGCCCGGGAACGGCAAGACGCACCTGCTGCACGCGATCGGCAACTATCTGACCGCGTTCGGCGGCGGCATGACCGTCCACTACACGACGGCCGAGACCTTCACCAACCGCTTCATCGACGCGCTGCAGGGACGGGCGATGGAGGCGTTCAAGGCGCACTACCGCCACAGCGACGTGCTGCTCATCGACGACATCCAGTTCCTCGAGAGCAAGGCGCGCATCGAGGAGGAGTTCTTCCACACTTTCAACGCGCTGTACGAAACGGGGAGTCAGCTCGTGCTCACGTCCGACCGGCCGCCGCGGGATCTCCAGGCGCTGGAGGACCGGCTGCGGGAGCGGTTCGAGTCCGGTCTCGTCACCGACATCGTCCCCCCGGACCTGCCGACGCGGCTGACGATCCTGCGCAAGCGTGCGCACCATGACGAGATCCCGCCTATCGACGAGGCCGTCCTCGCGGCGATCGCCGAGCGCATCTGCGGCAACATCCGCGCGCTCGAGGGGGCGCTGATCCGGGTCGTCGCCTTCGGCTCCCTCACCCGCCGCGCGCTGGACGTCGACCTCGCCGAGGAGGTGCTCAGCGACCTGTATCCCGGCGCCCGGCCGCCACGGCGCAGCGTCAGCGACATCCAGCAGGCCACGTGCGACGCGTTCGGTCTGGCGCTGGACGAGCTCCTGTCGCAGAGTCGCTCCGCCCGGGTGGCCTGGCCGCGCCAGGTCGCCATGTACCTCGCGCGCGAGCTCACCGATGCGACGCTGCCGGCGATCGGGCGGGAGTTCGGCGGGCGCAACCACACGACGGTCATGCACGCCCACCGCCGGGCCACCGAGCGCATCTCGGCGGACCCTGACGCGTTCGACGTCGTCGCCGGCATCACCCGGCGCCTCCAGGGCTCGTGACGACCGCCGCTACTGACAGACTTCACCGCTCCCCCGCGGCCTGGATGTGCGCGCTCTCGCCGCATCCTCCGAGCTTCCGTCCCACTTCTGCACATCTCCACAACCCCTATGACGACTGAGTCTTTCGAGAGGTCGTAGTCATGAAGCTTTCAACCTCGCGCGACGAGCTGTTCGCGAAGCTGCAGACCGTGAGTCGCGTCGCGTCCACGCGCAGCGCGATCCAAGCGCTCTCCGGTGTCCAGATCGCCGCCTCGGCGGACGGCGTCGAGCTCCGCGCGACCGACATGGAGGTGGGCCTCCGCGTGCCCCTCGAGGCGGAGGTCGTGCGCGAGGGCACGGTCGTCCTGCCGGCACGGCTCCTCGTCGACGTCGTGCGAGCGCTGCCGGCCACGGATGTCTCGCTCGAGCTCCGGACGGCCGAGCAGGACGTCGAGATCGTCGCCGGCAACGCGACGTTCGACATCCGAGCCCTCCGTGCCGAGGACTTCCCACCACTCCCCGAGGCCGGCGGCGACGTCACCGTCACGGTTCCCGCTGCAGCCTTCGTGGAGACGATCGCCCGTGTTGCCCGCTCCGCATCGCGTGACGAGACGAGACCGGTGCTCACCGGCATACTCGTGTCGGCGTCGGGACAGGAGCTGCGGATGGTCGCCACAGACTCGTACCGGCTCTCCGTCAAGGAAACGAAGCTCGAGGACGCGCTCGACGGGACGTTCGAGGCCAATGTGCCGGCCCGCGCGCTGCAGGAGCTCCAGCGGATCGCGCAGTCCGGCGCGGGGGACGGCCTGCGCATCGGCGTTCGGCAGAACCAGATCGTGTTCGAGATCGGCCGCGTGGTGCTCTCGTCCCGCCTGATCGACGGCCAGTTCCCCAACTACCGCCAGCTCTTGCCCGACGCCTACGAGCACGAGCTCACCCTCTCGGGCTCGGAGTTCACCGACGTCGTGCGGCGGATCGCCCTCCTGGCGCAGAAGAACGCCCCGCTGCGGCTCGCGTTCTCGCCCGGCGAGGCGACGATCTCGGCCCAGACACCCGACGTCGGCGAGGCCCGGGAGTCGCTGCCGGTCGCGTTCCAGGGCGAGCCGCTGGAGATCGGCTTCAACCCGGACTTCCTCAGGGACGGGCTCGAGAGCGTCGAGTCGGGCGACGTGGTCCTGAAGCTCATCTCCCCGCTGCGCCCCGGCCTGATCGAGGCGGCCGACGGCAGCGGCTTCCTCTACCTGATCATGCCCATCCGGCTGAACGTGTAGGTCCGTCGTGCGCGTGACGCGCGTGACCCTTCGGGACTTCCGCGTCTACGAGGACGCGGACGTTCCGCTCGGCGACGGCCTCACCGTGGTCACCGGCGCCAACGGCGCGGGCAAGACGAACCTGCTCGAGGCTCTGTACTTCGGCTGCACCGGCCGGTCGTTCCGGACCGCAAACGAGCGGGAGGTGGTGCGCTTCGGCGCCGACGTCGCGCGAGTCGAGGTCCTCGGCGTCGACGAGACCGGGGAGCACCGGCTCGCCGTGGGCCTGCGCCCGGGCGAGCCGAAGCGAATGTCGGTGGACGGGGCCAAGGTCGAGCGCCTGAGCGACTCGCCCGCCCGGCCCCTGGTCGGCGTCTTCATGCCGGACCGCCTCGAGCTCGTGAAAGGGACGCCGTCGGCGCGCCGGGCGCACGTCGACCAGGTCGTCGTCGCGCTCTGGCCCGCCCGCGCGACGACGCGCCGGAGCTATGCCCGGGCGCTCGCCCAGCGCAACGCGCTCCTCGCGCGGGTCCGCGCCGGCGCGGCCTCGCGGGACTCCTTTGGTGCATGGGACCTGGAGCTCGCCAGGCACGGTGTCGCGCTGATGGCCGATCGCGCGGCCGCCATCGAGGCCCTGGGACCGCGCTTCGCCGATCGCGCCGCGGACCTCGGCCTCGACGAGGAGCCCGAGCTCGAGTACCGGCCCCGCTCCCGCGCGACGGAGGCCGCCGACCTGGCGGCGGAGCTCGCCGAGCGCGTGGACGGCGACCTCGAGCGCGGCTTCACCGGTCACGGGCCGCATCGCGACGACCTCGCCTTGACCCGCGGCGGCCGCGCCCTCCGCGCCTACGGCTCCCAGGGTCAGCAGCGGCTCGCGCTCCTGGCGCTCCTCCTGGCGGAGCGCGAGGCCATCGCGGCCGAGCGACCGGCCGCGCCCCTGTTGCTCCTCGACGACGTGATGAGCGAGCTCGACGAGCAGCGCCGCGAGCGCCTCGTGACGCTGCTGCGCGCCGGAGGCCAGGCGGTCATCACCGCGACCGAGCTCGCCCACGTCCCCGGCGCCGACCGGTCCGAGGTCGCGCGCGTCGCGGTCGCCGGCGGCCGGATCCTCGCGGAGCACAGCCGGATGACGCCCCGGCCGCCGAGCCGGACCGAGCCGCGCGCGGACGCGCCGCTGCCCAGCTCGCAAGGCGAGCGGGCGGACGCGCCGCTGCCCAGCTCGGAAGGCGAGCGGGCGGCCGAGTC
>JAOPZQ010000235.1 GCA_025964075.1 Solirubrobacterales bacterium
GCCGCGCAGCGTGGTCCTCATGCCGCCCATGCCTGCTCCGCCTCGATCACCTCCGGCTTCGCGAGGGCCGTGGCGGCGCGCGGGCGACCGCGGAGAGCCGGCCATGCGCCGCTCAGCTGGACCGTGACGTGCAACGCCGCGAAGGCGACGTTGTTCAGCATCGCCGGGCTGCGCGTCTGGACGAGGCCGTACACGCCGACCCCGGCGAGCGCGGTCGCGGCCCCCAGCGCCGGGAGCACGCTGCGCGGCTGGCGCGAGTCGGCGCCGCGCTTGGGTGTCACGACGAAGCGCCCACGGCGACGCAGGAGCGCGAGCAGCGACGCGTGGACGTGGATCCAGAAGCTCGCCGACTGCAGCGCGAACGCCGCCCATGTGTAGGAGCCGGCGCCCGCGACCGCGACCGTCAGCAGCGCCAGGCCGAAGTACGGCGCGAAGTGCACGAGGAACTGGTCGGCCCCGGTCGCCGCGAGCGGCTGGAGGCCGGTGAGGATGCGCACGATCGGGAACGCCATGTAGGCGACGAGCGTCCAGCCCGACAGGAAGTACATCGACGAGAGCAGGTACTGGACGCGCAGCCGCCACGGCAGCCGGGCGCGCACCACGGCGCCGATCGCCGACAGGCAGCCGCGCGCCCAGCGGTGCTGCTGGCTCACGTAGCTCGCCATGTCCTCGGGGCCGAGGCCGCACGCGAGCACGCGCGCCACGTACGCCGTGCGCCACCCGCGCTCGTGGAGGCGGATGGACAGCTCGAAGTCCTCGGTCAGCGAGCCCTCGGGGAAGCCGCCGACGTCCTCGAGCGCCCGCCGCCGGAAGACGACGTTCGTGCCGCAGCAGAACATCGCGCCGCGGCCGTCCTTGCCGCGGGCGATCGCGCCGAAGAAGAGCGCCTGCTGGGCCCACGCGGCCGCGGTGACGCCACCGGCCCCACGAGCGTTGGCGTAGTACTGCGGCGTCTGGACGAGCGCGACGTTGAGGTTGGCGAGGTGACCGAGCGTGGCCTCGAGGAAGTCGCGCCGCGGAACGTGGTCGGAGTCGAGCACGACGACGAACGGCGCCGAGGTGCGGGCGAGCGCGTAGTTGACGTTGCCGGCCTTCGCCCCGGTGTGCTGGGGCCGGCGGACGTAGCGCGCGCCGTGGCGCAGGGCCATCGCGCGCATCTCGTCATCCTCCCCGTCGTCGAGGAGGTAGACGTTCACGTGCGCGCCGCGCATCCGCGTGGCGCCGATGATGGTCGGCTCGACGACCTCGACCGGCTCGCCGTAGACCGGCACGAGCACGTCGACCTCCACCGGCGGGCCCGTCCACGTGCGCGGCCCGCGGTCGCGCTCGCGCGCGCACGTCCACCAGAACCCGACCGCCTGCACGGCGTTGAAGAGCTCGGCCGCCACGAGCATGCCGTAGAGCCACGGGTTCCCGATCCGCCCCGGCTGCAGCAGCCAGCCGAAGTAGACGAGCGCGCCGACGAGCCCGACCGTCGTCAGCAGCCGGACGCGGCGGCGGTGACGCGCGTCCGGCGCCGACGGGTCCCAGCGGGGGGTCTCTAGCCTCGGATCAATCATCGGAACTCCCACACTCGGATCTGGGGGACACGGAACGAGCCGACCAGGCCGCGCTGCCGGCGGAGCTTCGCCACCTGGTTGCCCGTCGCGGCGGCGGTGCCGGGCACGTCGAGGAAGCTCGCGAGGACGAACACCCGCCCGTGGCGCGGCACCGGCGTCGAGGGACCGAGCGGGCGGGCGCGGACGTGCGGCGCGTAGTACTGGATGACGTCCGCGAGGTAGCTCGGCGCGTAGAGGATCTCGGCGCCGCGACCGGCGTGGCGCTCGATGCGCTGGAGCGCACCGCTGAAGTCGTAGTGGCGGGGGTTGCTGCCGTTGATCTGCTGGTCGACGAGGCCGAGGAGCATCGAGCCGCCGATCGCGGTGGCCAGCGCCGTCCGCCCCCATCTCGTACGCCCGGCGGCGATCACCGCCCGCGCGGTGACCAGCAGCAGGGCGGGCACGGCCGCGCAGAAGTAGCGGACCTCGAAGACGAACGGCTTCAGCAGGCCGAGCGCGAACAGCGCCGCGGCCGGGAGCAGGGCGCACGCGAGGACGAGGAGGGAGGTGCGGGTCGGGCGCCGGCCGAGCGCCAGCAACGCGAGGAGCATGCCGAGCGGCCACAGCGCGACGATGCTCGCCATCGTCGAGTTCGAGTGGTAGCCCCACAGCGCCCAGACGCCATTCGTGATCGCGCCGTAGGGGCCGGGCGTGTGCTGCTCCGAGGCGGCGAGCCCGGCCTGCGAGGGCTGGGAGAACCCCTTGCCGGCGGCCTGGTTGACCGCGTACTGCTCGTGCGCGAACGGAATGAGCGGCGCGATCGCGGCGACGATCACGAGGCCGACGCCGAGCCAGCAGACGAGCAGCCGCCGGGCCGCGGGGCGATCCCGGCGGCGCGTCCACACGGCCGCCAGGAAGCCCAGCTGCTGCACCCCGACCAGCAGCACCGCGAAGTACTGGTCGTAGACGAGCGCGATCGTGGCCAGCGCGTAGAGCGCCCAGAAGCGGGCGCCGCCGTCACGCACGGCTCGCACCTGCGCCCAGATCGCGACGAGCGCGAACAGCATGAAGAACGCGTACATCCGGGCTTCGTCGGAGTACCAGACGGCGAACGGCGCCACGGCCCCGAACGCCGCGGCGACGAGGCCGGTGCGCCGGTCGTAGAGGTCGCGCCCGGCGACGTAGAGCATCGGGATGAGCGCGCTGCCCGCGGGCAGCGAGGGGATGCGCACCGCGAGCTGGTCGGTGCCGAGAAGCCGGACGGTCACCCACATCACGGCGTAGTGCAGCGGCGGGTGGACGTCCGTCGTGCGCAGGTTGTGGAGCATGTCCGCGAACGGCAGCTGCGCCTGGCGGATCGAGATCGCCTCGTCGACCCAGATGCTCCGCGAGGCGACGAGCCGCAGCGCGACGCCACAGAGGGTCGCCGCGCCGACGATGATGGCCGCCCGGGAGAGCCGAGGACGCGGAGGCGGAGACACCGCGAGCGCGAGCGCCCGGGGGAGCGCGGGGCGCGCGCGGACGACCGTGGCGACGGCGGTCCCGACGAGGAGCGCGGCCGTGGCGATCAGCGTCGCGTGGGCGACGCCGGCGGCGTTCCTGGGGAGCCACGCGATGAGCGCCGCCTGGAGCGCGGCGGCGAGCACGGTGAGCGCGGGCATGAGCCACGCCGGCCTCCCGGCGCAGCCGTGGGCGATCAGGACCCGGGCGCCGCCGAGCAGCGCCATCGCGCCGAC